>JBGSKT010000351.1:0-12116 GCA_041741075.1 Lysobacterales bacterium | reverse complement strand
CGTGGCGGTCAGCGCCGAACTCACCACGCTGCCGATCGGCAAGGCGGAATTGCGGCGGCGCGGGCGACGGGTCGCTCTGCTCGCATTCGGCGCCGTGGTCACTGCCGCCGAACAGGCGGCGCTGCAGTTGGGTGCCAGCCTGGTCAACATGCGTTTCATTAAACCACTCGATCGGGAACTGATCCTGGAGCTGGCGCGCAGCCACGAGGGTCTGGTCACCATCGAAGATAACGTGATCATGGGCGGCGCCGGTTCGGCGGTGGCAGAACTGCTGGCCGAATGCGCGCTGAGCGTGCCGATCCTGCACCTGGGGCTGCCCGATGCCTGGCTCGAACACATGAGCCGCGACGAACTGCTCGCCGAGGTCGGCCTGGATGCCGCCGGCATCGTCCGCAGCGTGGCGGCGCGCTGGCCGCAGTTGCAGATGATCGCCTGAGTACGGCGCCTCGGATCACATCCCACAGATAGCGTGTAGGGTGGATAATCGCAGCGCATCCACCGCTCGCGGGCATGGTTCGGTGGATGCGCTACGCTTATCCACCCTACTTTCGCTCAGCGCTTGAGGCGATTTCCGCCCACGCTCTCAGATCACGTCCCACAGATAGCGGCCGCTGTCGAGGATGGTTTCGGCCAGGCGCTCAATTGCGGCGTCCTCGTTGTGCCTGACGCCGCGCACGTTGCGCGCCATGCGCCGACGCGCCTGGCGGGTGAATATCTCGGCGATGCTGAGCGCGCTGGCCGCCGCCGGGTGCTGATCCCGGAGCAGGCTGTCGGCGCGCGACAGCACGCACAGGCCGACAAACAGATCGATCGCGATATCGGCCAGGCGTTTCTGCTGGTGCTGGTAGTCGGTGATGCTGCGTCCGACCTTGCGCAGCAACTGGTCGGATAGGGCGGACAGCTCGACCACATATTTTTCATAGGTCAAGGCCGCCTTGCGCAGTTGTGGATGCAGGTTGCGGATGATGCGGTCGGTGCCGATGCCGGTGGCCTCGCGGGCGCGCCGGCTGGCGTAGCCGCCGAGTACGCCAAAGCCCTTGATCGGGTTGTTGAAGATATCGCCGATCGCCGACTTCAGGCTGGCCAGGGTGGTGCCCACGTCCTTCAGCCCGGACAGCGCGATGTACAGGCGCAGGATCTCGTTGGTGCCCTCGAAGATCGACAGGATGCGCGCGTCGCGGCTGATCTGTTCGTAGGGGAACTCCTTCATGTAGCCGTTGCCGGCGGCAATCTGGAAAGCTTCGTAGGCCGCGCGCTGGATCGCCTCGCTGGCGAAGATCTTGCTCATCGCCGCTTCGGTCGAATAGTCCTCGCAGCCGGAATCGATGTAGTGCGCGACCATCCACACCGCGCTCTCGGCGGCGAAGCAGTCGATCGTCATCTGCGCGATTTTTTCCCGGACCAGGCCGAAATCGGCGATCGGGCGCCCGAACTGCTTGCGGTCCTTGGCCTGTTGGGTGGCCAGCCGGATCAGCGACTTCATCCCGCCGACTGCGCCGCCACCCAGACCGGTGCGGCCGTTGTTCAAAATTGCCATTGCCACCTTGAAGCCCTTGCCGACTTCGCCGAGCAGGTTTTCCGCCGGCACGCGCACGTCGCTGAAGGCCACCGTCGCGGTGTTTGAGGCGCGGATGCCATGTTTGTCTTCATGCGGTCCGTGGCTGACGCCGGGCCAGGCGGCCTCGACCAGAAACGCGCTCATCTTGCCTTCCGGCGTGTCGGTGCGCGCAAACACGGTGTAGAAACCGGCGATGCCGCCATTGGTGATCCAGGTCTTTTCGCCGTTCAACAGCCAACTGCCGTCGGCGTTGCGGACCGCCTTGGTACGCACCGATGCGGCGTCCGAGCCGGCGCCGGATTCGGTCAGACAAAAGGCCGCGATCAATTCACCGCTGGCCAGCCGCGGCAGATACCGCGCCTTCTGTTCCTCGGTGCCGAACAGCAGCACGCCCTTCATGCCGATCGAGCTGTGCGCGCCGATGGTCAGCGAGACCGAACTGTCGTGCCCGCTGCTTTGCGACAGCACCCGGGCGTAGCCCGCATTGCTGAGTTCGAGCCCGCCGTGCGCCTCGGGAATGATCAGTCCGAACAGGCCCATGTCGCGCAGCGCCTGGATGAACTCGGCCGGTTGTTCGGCGACCTTGTCCCATTGCTTGAGGTCGGCGTGTTTGTCCTTCAGAAAATCGTCGATCGCCTCGACCATGGCGCCGAGCATTTCCCGATCTCGCGCGCGGATGCTCGGATATGGAAACAGATTTTCCTCGACGATCTCGCCGAAGAAAAGGTTCTTGGCGACGCTCTGGTCGGTGCGCAGAGCGGAACGCTCGACTGCGATGGTTTCACTATTGGCGGCCATGGTCGATTCCTGCTTGGGGAAAGCCCGAGTGTCTGCCCTTGGCGTCGAGCTGACAAGTGAGTCAGGTCATAAAAGTTGATGAAATGTCGGCGGCCATGCCAGGGCCGCTTGACCCGGCCAGCGCTGGCGGGATTGGTTCAGGCCGCATCGAGCGGGCGGACGTTTCGTTCATGTGGCCGCAGGCCTCGGCATTGCCAAGCGTCCGCTGCACCGTGACAATGAAGCAGAACCCAGGAGCTACTCGTGAACCCATCGGCAGAATTCATCCCGGCCTCGCTGCTCAGGCAGCTCAGCAACCGATTTGCCAAGCCGCAGTGGCCGCGCGCGGTCTGGCAGCTGATCAATACCCTGCCGACGTTTCTGCTGCTGTGGGCGCTGATGGCAAAAAGCATCGACTGGGGCTATGGCTACACCCTGCTGCTGGCCATTCCCACCGCCGGTCTGTACGTGCGTCTGTTCATCATTCAGCACGACTGCGGGCACGGTTCGTTCCTCGGCAGTCAGCGGCTGAACGACCTGGTCGGTTCGTTCCTTGGTCTGCTGACCCTGTTTCCCTATGCCTACTGGAAGAAAACCCACAACCTGCACCACGGCACGTCGGGCAATCTGGACCGGCGCGCGATCGGCGATATCGACACCCTGACGGTCAGCGAATACCAGGCCAAACGCTGGTGGCAGCGGCTGGCCTATCGGTTGTACCGGCACCCGGCGGTGATGCTCGGTTTGGGCCCGGTCTGGCAGTTCGTGATCAAGCACCGACTGCCGTTCGACCTGCCGCTGACGTTTCGACGCGAATGGCGCAGCGTGATGACCAACAATGTGGTGCTGCTGCTGGTCGGCGGTTTGATCGCCTACGAGATCGGCTGGCAGACAGTTTTGCTGGTGCACCTGCCGATCGTGCTGATCGCAGGCGCGGTCGGGGTCTGGCTGTTTTACTGCCAGCACCAGTTCGAGGGTGCCTATTGGCGGCGCGACGCCGAATGGGACGCCGCCGCCGCCGCCGTGCGTGGCAGTTCCTATTTCGATCTGCCGCGCTGGCTGCACTGGTTTACCGGCAACATCGGCTACCACCACATCCACCATCTGGCCAGCCGTATCCCCAACTACCGTCTGCGCGAAGCCTTCGACTCCAGCCCGCTGCTGCAGATCGCCCCACGCCTGACCCTATGGACCAGCCTGCGCTGCGCACAGCTGAAACTGTGGGACGAAGAGGCCGGGCGCCTGGTCGGCTTTCCCAAACGCCGTCGCCTGGCTGCGACGTAGATACAGATCCCGGAATGACCAGCTTCGCTGTTGAAAGCCGCTGCGCTTCTTCCGCGCTACACCACCCTGCCGCTGTCGCCCCGGCGAACGCCGGGGCCCAGCTCTGTCACCTGTCCTCCGTCTTCTGTCCCCCGTCCTCTGCAACCCAGCCGCAGCGCTGGCCCGCATTCTGCTGTTCGAGCCAGGCCATCAGTGGAGCGAAGTAGTCGATGATCGCGCTCGCATCCATCTGTTCGCTGCCGGTGATTTCCGTCAGGGTCTGCTGCCAGGGCTGCGATGCGCCCTTTTGCAGCATCGCCCAGTAGCGCTGGCCGGCGGCCTGGTTGCCATAGATCGAGCATTCGTGCAGCGGCCCCTGGTAGCCGGCCGCCTGGCACAGCGCGCGCTGGAACTGGAACTGCAGGATGTGCGCCAGAAAGTAGCGGGTGTAGGGGGTATTGCCGGGAACATGGTATTTGGCGCCCGGGTCGAAATCGGCTTCGCTGCGCGGAACCGCCGGGGCCACGCCCTGGTACTTGGCGCGCAGTTCCCACCAGGCCTGGTTGTAGTGTTCCGGGCTGATCTTTCCGGAAAATACCCCCCAGCGCCACTGGTCGATCAACTTGCCAAACGGCAGGAAGGCGATCTTGTCCAGGGCCAGCTTCATCTGCTCGTTGATCACCGCTTCGTGGCTCTGCGCCGGGGCGCCGGCCAGACCGATACTGTGCAGATAGCCCGGCGTCAGCGACAGCACCGTGGTGTCGCCGATCGCCTCGTGGAAGCCGTCGTGGGCGCCGGTCTGGAACAACGGCGGCAGCGCGTTGTAGGCCAGGTAGTAATAGACATGGCCGAGCTCGTGGTAGATCGTGGTGAACTCGTCTTCGTTCGGCGCAATGCACATCTTGATGCGCACGTCGCCATTGAAATCCATGTCCCAGGCGCTGGCGTGGCAGACCACGTCGCGGTCGCGCGGCTGGATGAACTGGGTGCGCTCCCAGAACGACGTCGGTAGTTTGGGCATGCCCAGCGAGACATAGAAATCTTCGGCGCGGTGGGCCATTTTCTTTGCGTAGTCAAGATCGGCGTGGCGGGCGATCTCGACTTTCTCGGCTTCGCTCACGTCGCCCGCAACGGTGAGTCTGGCTGCGGTTTCGGCATCGTGTTCGCGCTTCAGCGCAGCCCCGACATCGAGGCTGCTGACGCCCGCATAGGGCTCGACCAGGTCGTAGATATTGCCCCACTGCTGCGCCCACATGTTGCCGGTCAGATGCGCCGGAATCATGCCGTCGATGCTGCCGCGCTGGCCATATTTCTGTTCCAGGCGACCGCGCACGTAGCAGTGCAGTTGCTCATACAGCGGCGCGACCTGGCCCCACAGGCGATCGGCCTCGACTTCGAAATCGGCCGGGCTCATGTCGTAACCGGCGCGCCACATCTCGCCGACATCGGCGAAGCCGATCTCGCGCGCGCCCTCGTTGATCAGGCCGGCGAATTCCTGGTAATCGGCGCGCATCGGCCGGGCGACGTTGTGCCAGCCGGTCCAGACATCGAGCTCGGCATCGTAATCCTGGTGATTGGCCAGCACTTCGGACAACTGAATCAGGTCCCGACACTGGTCGCCGCTCTCGCCATCGCGGCAGTACTTGCCGGACCCGTAGGCGCCTTCCATCTTGGCCGCGAGCGTGGTCAGCCGGGCCAGCCGGGCCGGGTCTTTGGGTGCCGGCATCGCGGTCGAGAGTTTCAGCAGATCGAGTGCGCGCCGGGTTTCGGCCGACAGCGTCAGGCCATCAAAGCCCGCCGCCTGTTCGACATTGTGTTTGAGCTCAGCCAGCGCCCGTTCGTTGGCCTTGGCCGCGATCAACTGCGAATCCGGGGTGATGTAGGTGACCGACAGCCACTGCGCCGCGGTCTGCTCGGGATAGTCGTCTCGCAGTCGGTGATTGACCTCGGCCACAAACTGGTTGGCCTGCTCGGCGCTGGGGGTGCTGGCGGGCGGCGCCAGCTCGCGCAGTTGCGGATGCGATTGGCAGCCGGCAAGCGTGACGCAAGCGAACAATATGGGCAGGGCAGGGCGAGGTTTCATCGCGGCTCCGGTGTGCGTGCGGTAGCGTGTGGCCGCACAGGCTAATCCGGCGGCAGATGGGGAGCAAGGGACTTCGGTTTGCTACCGAGCCCGTGATTCGTTACGGTCACAGCGGACCCGGCGGCGCGAAGTTCAGTTCCCCTGAGCGTCGGTGTTGAGGCTCTTTGTAGTGAAGAGATACTCTTTGAGTTCCTTCGAGAAGCGCTTGTCCTTTCGCTGAATCCACTCGAGCACCATCGCCGCATGTTCTTTTTCTTCGTCGCGATTGTGCTCAAGAATTTTCTTGAGTTCGGCGTCCTTGCAGGCAAAGGCTCGCTGGTTGTACCAGTCAACCGCTTCCAATTCTTCCATGAGCGAGACAATGGCACGATGCATATCGCGCACTTCGTCGGACAGTTCGTTGATTGGTTCGTGGTAGCCGACACTGGACATTCAGACCTCCTGTGGAACTTCGATTGCAGAACACGCATTCTGGACTGCAGAAAGGTTGTACTTCTGCGCGATCGTCAACGGTGTGTGCATGTGTGGCCGAATCCTACTTGAATCATCAGGCGCCCGTGCGCATGGCCGTTGGGCAGAATAGTGTCGGCCCGGCTTCGCATTCAGGCACTGACTGCGTGGGCATGGACGTTGGTTTTACGGCATTGGCTTTCGGCTTTCGGACACCGCTTCAGGTATCCCGCTTCCCGTTTCCTGCTCCACGCTCACCGTTCGCCACGTTCAAGGCCCCTTCACTTGGTAGAGCAGCAGGTAGACGACGACGCCGGACAGGGAAACGTACATCCACAGTGGCCAGGTGAAGCGGGCCCAGGGCCGATGGCGGGCGTCACGGCGGTTTAGCCCCAGCCAGGCGGTGGTGAGGATCAGCGGGACGGCCAGCGCAGCGCAAATGACGTGGCTGATCAGCAGGGCGTAATAGACCGGGCGGATCAGGCCGTGGCCGCGGAATACGAAGATCGGGGCGGCGTAGTGGTAGGTGAGGTAGCCGACCAGGAACAGGGCCGAGACCCCCAGTGCGCCGAGCATGGCACGCCGGTGCGCGGCAATCCGGCGTTGATGGATGCGCACGCGCGCCAGCAACAGCAAGCCCGCAGCCAGTCCGTTGAGGCTGGCATTCAGGTGCGGAAGCAGTTCGGCAATCGACATGTTCAGCTTCGATGATCGGGTCGCGCGGCATGTTCGCAGGCCGGGCCGACTCCGGCCTTGACCGCGGTCAAGCGGCCGCGCCGGCGCCAAGACCGCGTTGCGCCTGCGTTTGGTCCGGTGTCGCCAATCGGGCAGCCGGTGCGAAATCTGGACCCGGTTTGATCTAGATCAGCGCGAACCGCCCGGATCGGGGTCGATGATGCCGCGTGATCGCCACGGCGGTCCGGTCCTGGTCCCATCACTGCGCGGAGGTTGGTCATGAGCGAGAACGAAGTACCGGTCGATAAGGTTCCGATGATGCAGCAGTTGCTGGACAACCCGTTCCTGCTGCTGTTTCTGGGGGTGATGATTCCGATGGTGGTCTACACCCTCTGGGGTGTGATCGACATCCTCACCATTCCGCTCGCGAAATGAATCCGCAGACCCACTTCCAGAAGGAATTCCCATGAGCGCAATTTTGCCGCCTGCCGAAAGGTTGTGGTGGAAGCATCCGCTGGACCGCGTCGAAGGAACCTGGATCGCGATCGCCTTCGTCTGGTGCATGGTGATGTTTTTCATGATGATCTACTGGCACGCCTACGGCCAGCAGAACCTGTCCACCGAGACCTACCGCACCACGATCGAACAGTTCGCCACAAAAACCCAGGCAATGGTCGATCAATACACCGTGCGCACCGAAACCGATGCCGCGATTGCTGTGGTCGCACCGCCGCCGGGCAGCGATGTCTACCTGATCGCCAGGCTGTGGAATTTCTGGCCGATCCTGGAGTTCGAGAAAGGCAAGAGCTACCGCCTGCACCTGACCTCGATGGACTACAACCACGGCTTTTCCCTGCAGCCGGCGAATATCAATATCCAGATCGTGCCGGGCTACGAGCATGTGGTGACGATCACCCCGAATCAGACCGGCCAGTTCTCGGTGGTTTGCAACGAATACTGCGGCATCGGCCATCACACGATGGTCGGTCGCATCTACGTCAAATAGCGGAGGCTGTCCATGTCCCTTTCCACTACGTATCGGACCTGCCCACGCTCCGGGTTGCAGTTCGAGGCCAACGCCGAAAGATTGATGACCGCCAACGCCGTCACCGCGGTGGTGTTTCTGTTGTTGGGCGGCATTCTCGCCATCGGCGTGGTGTTGACCCGCTGGCCGGCGGTGCATTGGCTGGAAGCCAGCAGGTTTTATCAGGTGCTGACCGCGCACGGCATCGACATGCTGATCTTCTGGGTGATCTTCTTCGAGATCGCGGTGCTGTATTTCTGCTCATCGACGCTGCTGCGCTGCCGGTTGGCGACGCCAAAGATCGCCTGGTTGGCATTCGCGCTGATGGTGATCGGTGCGGTCACCAACAACGTCGCGGTCTACCAGGGCGCGTCCAGCGTGATGATGACCTCGTATGTGCCGATGATGGCGGCGCCGTCCTTTTATCTGGGCCTGATCCTGTTTGCGGTTGGCGCCCTGATCGCCTGTTTCGTGTTTCTGGGCACCCTGGTGGTGGCCAAACGCGAGAAGACTTACCAGGGCTCGGTGCCGTTGGTGACCTTCGGTGCGATCACCGCATGCATCATCGCGGTGTTCACCATCACCTCGGGTGCGATCATCCTGATCCCAACGTATTTGCTCTCGCTCGGGGTGATCGACCGCGTCGATCCGCTGGTGTACCGGACCATCTGGTGGGCGTTCGGGCATTCCTCGCAGCAGATCAACGTCGCCGCGCATATCTCGATCTGGTATGCGGTCGCGGCGATCGCCTTCGGTGCCAAGCCGATGTCGGAGCGGGTCAGCCGCGGCGCCTTCCTGCTGTACATTCTGTTCCTGCAACTGGCCAGCGCGCATCATCTGCTGGCCGATCCGGGCATGAGCACCGAGTGGAAGATCGTCAACACCAGCTACTTCATGTATTTCGCGGTGCTGGCGTCGATGATCCACGGCCTGACCATTCCCGGTGCGATCGAGGTCGCGCAGCGCGAGAAGGGCTACAACAAGGGCCTGTTCGAATGGCTGCGCAAGGCACCCTGGGGCAATCCGACCTTTTCCGGGGTATTCATCTCGATCATCGGCTTCGGCTTCCTGGGCGGTATTTCCGGGGTGATGATGGGCACCGAACAGTTGAACATGATCATCCACAACACGATCTACGTGCCCGGCCATTTCCATGCGACCGTGGTGATCGGAACGACCCTGTCGTTCATGGCGCTGACTTACTTTCTGATTCCGGTGCTGTTCAAGCGCGAGATAATCAATCCGGGTCTGGCCAAGTGGCAGCCCTACCTGTTCGGGCTGTCGATGTATTTCTTCTGTCTGGTGATGATGGGCGCCGGCACACTGGGCGTTTCGCGTCGGCATTGGGACCTGGCCTTCGGCGGCAATGCGCTGGCCTACGAGTGGCCCGGTGCGGCTTATCTGATGATGGGTCTGGTCGGCATCGCCGGGGTGGCGGCGATCGTCGGCGGTGCGATCTATATCTACATCACCGTCGGATCGCTGCTCTGGGGCAAGCGTCTAGACCAGGGCGTGAAGAGTAGCGCGACCACACCGATTCCGCTGACCATGCCATCCGGCGTGGCGGTGCAGAGCTATGGCTCGATGGGCTTTGCCGCCCCCGGCACCTTCGTGTTGGCGATGGTGTTTCTGGTCGCCTTCGTCTTGTACTACTTCATCAACTGGAAGTATCTGTCCACGCTGTGGGGCCTGAGCTGAGCAGGACAACCGCCGGCCGGACGCATGGGCGTTCGGCCGGCTGCCTGGGCCCACGCCCTGCTGACCGAGGTCAATCGCCATGAATACCTTGCTGGTTGCATCCGCTGCTTCCGCGCCGTCGCTGGTGCGCACGGTCGCCGGCCTGTTCAAGCTGCGCATCGCCATGATGATTGCGATCACCGCACTGGTCGGCTTCGTGGTGACGCCAACCCAGTCGGCAAGCGCAGCTCAGGCCCTGCTGCTGACCCTGGCCACCCTGGTCGCCTCGGCCAGCGCCGGTGCGTTCAACCAGTACTACGAGTACCAGAGCGATCGGCTGATGCTGCGTACCCGCGAGCGTGCCTTTGCCACTGGCCGGGTGCCGCGCCATCCGCTGTGGCTGGCGCTGTTCGCGGCGATGCTGGTCGGCGCCGTTGCCGCGGTCTGGCTGCTGGTCAACCGACCGGCGGCGGGCTTCGTTTTTCTGGGCGCGTTTTTCTACGCGATCGTGTACACGGTCTGGCTCAAGCGCCGCAGCTGGCTGAATATCGTGATCGGCGGACTGTCCGGGAGCTTTGCCGTGCTGGCCGGTGCGGCGGCGGCGAACCCCGAGATTGGTGCGTTGGGCTGGCTGTTTGCGTTGGTCCTGTTCCTGTGGACCCCACCGCATTTCTGGAGTCTGGCGATCGCCAATCGCGCCGACTACGCGGCCGCGGCCATTCCCATGCTGCCGGTGGTCGTCGGCAACGAGCGCGCGGCCCGCGCGGTGTGCCTGGGCACGCTGGCCCTGCTGGCGGCCTCGATCCTGCCGGTCTGGTTCGGATTGGGCGGCATCTATCTGGTGGGTGCGCTCGGCGGTGGCGGGTATTTCGTGTTCAAGGCCTGGCAGTTGGCCCGGCGCCCCAGTCGGCAGACCGCGATCGGCAGCTTTCTTGCGTCCTTGCTGCAACTCACCGCGGTGCTGGGCGCGGCCTGCCTCGACGTGGCCTTGCGCTAACCGACCATGCGCCGCCTGATCTTTCTGCTGGGATTGCTGTTGACCGCCGTCGGCGGCGCGCGGGCGGCGCATGTTGCGGCCGAGCTTCGCACCGCTCCGGCCAATACCCAGGCGGAAAGCAGCGCCAGCGGCGAACCGCCGGTATTCGGGCTCGACCAGGACGCCGCCCTGCGCCGCAGTCAGGCGGTGCAAGGGCAATCGCCGACCGACTTCCATCTGCTCGACCGCAACGGGCGAACGGTCGCACTGTCGCGGTTTCGCGGCCGACCACTGCTGGTCAACTTTATCTATACCGGCTGCTTCCATGTCTGTCCGAACAGCACGCGGGCGCTGCACAAGGCGGTCGCAGCCATGCGCGATCGCTTCGGCAACGAACAATTCAATGTCATCACGATCGGTTTCAACCAGCCGACCGACTCGCCCACGGCGATGCGGGATTTCGCCAGACAACAGCAGATCGACGATCCGAACTGGGAGTTTCTGAGCCCGAGCCGCAGCGACGTGGCCGCTTTGGCGGACGCTTTCGGGTTCAGTTTCGTGGCGACGCCGATGGGCTTCGACCACATCCTGCAGGTCAGCATCGTCGATGCCGGGGGGCGTATCCACAGCCAGGTCTATGGCGATGCCTTCAGCGCCAATTCGCTGGGCGAGCCGCTCAAGCGGATGCTCGCGGGGTCGCTGCTCAGTGCGCCGGTGCTCGCCAGCAGCAGTTTCTCGGACCTGCTCGACCGGGTGCGCATCCTGTGTTCGGTGTACGACCCGGCGACCGGCAAGTACCGGGTGGACTATTCGCTGTACATCGAAATCGCCGGGTTTCTCACCTTTACCCTGACCTTGCTGATCGTGTTGACGGGTGAGTGGCGGGCCCGCCGCGCGCGGCGGCGTGCGTGGGCGCAACCGTGACGGCAATCGACCGCCCGGACCCAGGACGGGCGTGGCGTCGGCTGGAGAGCCTCCTCGATCGGGTGCTGGTCAGGGCCGGCAACCCGCTGACCCAGCTGGGCGCGGTCGCCGGATTGCTGTTGCTGTTGCTGCTGGTCAGCGGCGCCTACCTTTTTGTGGTGTTCGACACTTCGGTCGATGGCGCCTGGCGGTCGATCGATCGGCTGTCGCGAGAGCAGCCCTTTCCCGGCGGCTGGTTGCGCAGTCTGCATCGCTACGCTGCCGATGGCCTGATGCTGGCCGTGCTGCTGCATGTGCTGCGGGAATGGGTGCTTGGCCGCAGCCGGGGTTTCCGCCGAGTCAGCTGGCTGACCGGCATTCCGCTGCTGGTGTTGCTGTATCTGAGCGCGATCGGTGGCTTCTGGTTGAACTGGGACCGGCTCGGCCAGTATTCGGCGCTGGCCAGTGCCGAATTGCTCGACCGGCTGCCGCTGCTGGCCGGTTCGCTGACGCGCAATTTCGCCAACGCCGCAGCGGTTTCCGACCGGCTGTTTTCCCTGCTGATCTTCGTCCATGTCGGCCTGCCGCTGCTGTTGTTGTTCGGGCTGTGGTTCCACTTGCAGCGCATTCATCGGCCGCAGGTGCTGCCCGCGCGGTCGCTGGCGTTGGGGGTGACCGCGACCCTGGCGGTGCTGGCGCTGCTGCTGCCGGTGTCGAGCCAGGCGCCAGC
>JBGSKT010000350.1:0-2054 GCA_041741075.1 Lysobacterales bacterium | reverse complement strand
AAACGCCGCGCCGCGGTGGCGGCGGCGGTGTAGCCACCACCGGCCGCAACCGCCAGTTCATGGCGCAGTTCCTGCAAACGCTCGGAAAAGTTTGTGCCTAGCCAGGCGCTCAGCGCACGCCGGGCAGCAAACAAGGTGAGTGGATCGACTTTCTGCAGGCGCTCGGCCAGGTAGGCCTCGTCCGGCAGGTCCAGACATTCGGCGATCAGGGCCGGATCGCGGGCCTCGGCCGACAGCAGTCGCGCCAGTGCTTCGGCATAGATCGCAAGCTCCGGCTGACTGGCGAGCGCGGTGCCGGTGTAACGCGCCAGGATCAGGCGTTCGGCCAGATTCTGCGCTGCTTCCCAGCGATTGAACGGGTCCTGGTCGTGGGCCAGACGGAAGGCCGCGCGGCGCGCCGGTTCCTCGAAGCGCAGACGTACTGGTGCCGAAAAATCCTGCAACAGCGAAGGCACCGGCGGCTCGCTGATATCGGCAAAAGTGAAGCTGG
This sequence comes from Lysobacterales bacterium, assembly GCA_041741075.1. GTDB lineage: Bacteria > Pseudomonadota > Gammaproteobacteria > Xanthomonadales > Ahniellaceae > 0-14-3-00-62-12. The sequence goes on along the minus strand of JBGSKT010000350.1, from coordinate 1,564 downwards.
CGCTCGCGCTGCCGAGCAGGAGCACGCGTTGTTCGCCCGCGGCCACCGGCTCATCGAGCAAACGCAGCGGCAGCGCCGCACCGTCGGCGCCATAGAGCTGCATGCGCAGCGGAATCGGTACCGGCTGCTTGCTGGCCTGGCCGGGCGTGGCCGGGGTGTGCTGGCTGAAGTCGAGCCGATATTCCGCACGAGCCGGGTCGTAGTGCTCGCTTACCCGCACTTCCGGGGTACCGGCTTCGGTATACCAGGGCCGCAGGAATTCCAGATCGCGGCCATTGGCTTCGGCCATCGCCGCGCGAAAATCATCGACCGTCACCGCCTGGCCGTCGAAGCGTTCGAAATAGCGATCCATGCCGCGACGGAAGCCGTCGTGGCCGAGCAGGGTGTGATACAGGCGTACCACCTGGGCGCCCTTCTCGTACACGGTGGCGGTATAGAAATTATTGATTTCGACGTATTCGCTCGGCCGCACCGGATGCGCGAACGGGCCGGCGTCCTCGACGAACTGCACCGTGCGCAAGCGGCGCACGTCGTCGATGCGCTTGACCACACGCGAGCCCATGTCGGCGGAGAATTCCTGGTCGCGATAGACGGTCAGGCCTTCTTTCAACGACAACTGGAACCAGTCCCGGCAGGTGATGCGGTTGCCGGTCCAGTTGTGGAAATACTCGTGCGCGACCACCGCCTCGACATAGGCCAGGTCGGCGTCGGTGGCGGTGGCCGGGTCGGCGACGATGCCCTTGGCATTGAAGATGTTGAGGCCCTTGTTCTCCATCGCGCCCATATTGAAATCGAAGGTGGCAACGATGTTGAACACATCCAGATCGTAGGCGCGACCGAATTGTTGCTCGTCCCAGCGCATCGCGCGTTTGAGGCTGTCCATGGCATGCTGGCAGCGCTCGATGGCGCTGTCCTCGGCGTAGATGCGCAGCCGCACCCGGCGGCCTTCGCAGGTGGTGAAATGGTCTTCGCGATGCGCCAGCCGGCCGGCGACCAGGGCGAACAGGTACGAAGGTTTCGGCCAGGGATCGACCCAGCGCGCGAAGTGGCGGCCGTCGCCAAGCTCGCCACTGGCTTGCGGATTGCCATTCGACAGCAGGACCGGAAAGCGTTCACGGTCGGCGTTTAGGGTCACCGTGTAGCGCGCCATCACGTCCGGACGATCCGGAAAATAGGTGATCCGTCTGAAGCCTTCGGCCTCGCATTGCGTGGTCAGGAAATCCCCCGACTGGTACAGGCCTTCGAGCCGGGTGTTGCGTTTCGGTGCGATCGCCACGCGTGTGCCGAGTACGCCCTGGTCGGGCAGGTCGGCGAGCAGCAGGCCCTGCTCGTCTTGCTGGTACTCGCCGTCGGTGAGTTTGCGGCCGTCGAGGCGGAGTTCGATCAGGCGCAGGTCTTCGCCGAAAAGCCGCAGCGGTGACTTGCCGGACGCCGCCGGGTTGCGCCGGAAGTGCAGGCGGGCGCTGACCAGGGTTTCGGCGAAATCCAGGTCGAACTGCAACTCGACGCGATCGATCAGAAATGCCGGTGGCTGGTAATCGGCCAAACGAATCGGTGCAGTGGG
>JBGSKT010000349.1:0-1695 GCA_041741075.1 Lysobacterales bacterium | reverse complement strand
GCGCCCGACCGGCCCGGCCACGCGCCAGTTTCGTCGGCCTGCGCGCCCGTTTTTGAGTCCGGGCCAGACAGCGGGCCCGGCTACCGCGCCGGGCCGGCGACGACCTGTTTTTGTAGGAGCGACGGCACGTCGCGACTGTCGCTCGTCTATTCGTAGCGCAGCGCCTCGATCGGGTCGAGCGCGGCGGCCTTGGAGGCCGGCATGATGCCGAACACCACGCCGACCAGGGCGGAAAATCCGGCGGCGGCGATCACCACCCAGACCGGTACGCTGGCCGGCGGGAAGCCGGGGATCAGTGCGGCCACGCCGATGCCGGCGGCGAAGCCGAGCACGATGCCGATCACGCCGCCGAGCAGGGCGAGCAGGCCGGCTTCGAGCAGAAACTGCACCAGGATGTCGTTGCGGGTAGCGCCGAGCGCCTTGAGGATGCCGATCTCGCGGGTGCGTTCGGTGACCGAGACCAGCATGATATTCATGATGCCGATCCCGCCGACCAGCAGCGAGATGCCGACGATGCCGCCGAGCACCGCGGTGGCGGTGGTGGTGATCTGCTCGAACTGCTTGACCACCGAGTCGGCCGCCTCGACTTTGAAATCGTCATCAGCACCCGGCTTGATGCCGCGGGAAATGCGGATCGCGCGCTTGACCCGTTCGCGCACCTCCTCCACTTCGGCGATGTTCGGCACGGTGAACGAGACCGACAGGAACGGGTCGCTGCCGCGGCCCATCAAGGCGCGGCCGACATCGAACGGGATGATCGCGTAGTTGTCCTGGCTGAAACCGAGGATCTCGCCGCGCTTTTCCATCATGCCAACCACCTTGAACCACTCGTTGCCGATGCTGAAGTACTCACCGACCGGGTTGTCCGGCATCTTCAGATCGTCGCGCAGCTTGGTGCCGATCACCGCCACCCGACGCCGGCCGCGGTCGTCGCTCTCGACCACGAAGCGACCGAATTCCGGATAGCGCGCGCGCACCGCCTGGAACTCGGCCGAGGTGGCGAAGATCTGCGGCGAGCTGGTGCGTCCGCGGTAGCTGGCGCCGGCCGCCTGGATCTGCATCATCGGCGCGATCGCGCCGATGCCGGCCACGCGGTGACGCAGCGCGTCGATATCCTTGAAACGGATGTTGTTGATCTTGCCGGTGCGGAAGTTCTCGTTGCTGTTCTCGGCGTTCAGGGTCAGCGTGCCGCCGCCGATATCGGCGAACTGGCTCTTGATCGATTCGGAAAAACCCTGCACCAGCGAGACCACGGCGATCACCGATGCGGTTCCGATCAGGATGCCGAGCGTGGTCAGAAAGCTGCGCATGCGGTGCGCGAGCAGGCTGGTCATGGCGGCGCGAAAGGCTTCGAGCAGGGCGTTCATGCCAGCGCCTCGGCGACCGCGGGGTGGGCGGAGTCCTCGACGATACGGCCGTCGCTGACGCGGATGGTGCGCGCGCAGTGCGCGGCGATATCCGGTTCGTGGGTGACCACGATCACGGTCTGGCCCTGGCGGTGCAACTGATCGAACAGGGCCATGATCTCGGCCGACGTGCGGCTGTCGAGATTGCCGGTTGGTTCGTCGGCGAGCAGGATCGACGGATGCCCGACCAGGGCGCGCGCCACCGCCACGCGCTGGCGCTGGCCACCGGACAGTTGATTGGGTCGGTGGCCGAGACGATCACCCAGGCCGACCTGATCCAGCGCCGCAC
>JBGSKT010000348.1:0-10072 GCA_041741075.1 Lysobacterales bacterium | reverse complement strand
GTGCGCGGCCAGTCGCTCGGGCAGCGGCCCGTGGCGCAAGGCCAGATAGGGCGCGGCGCTGTGCAGATCGTCGGCGCTCAGGGTTTGCGGCATGCCCTCCAGTTCGGGGCTCTGTTCCGCCAGCGTACTGAATTCCGCCGCGGATTCGGTGCGATACAGCCCGACCCAATCGAGCGGCCAGATCGCCGACAGCGACTGTCGCAATTGACCGAGAATCTGCTCCAGGTTGTGGCCATGGTGCACACTATCGAGCAGCCCCAGGCTGGTCGCCAGACGCGCGGAAACATGGCCAAGCGCCTGTTGCAGCGGGGTGAATTCATCCCGATCGGGATCGGCGCGGAAACCGAAATCGCCCTCGGCGATGCGCTCGCAGGCGACCAGCGTGCTGCCGATCCGGCGCACCAGCAGGCGTCCGGGCAGGATGAAACCGAGCGCCAGCACCAACAGCACCAGGGCCATGCCCCAGCTGGCGCCGGTCATGACCTGCCGGCGTTGATCGTTGATCGCGTCTTCCAGACGCTCCACGGCGGAGTCGATATGCGATTGCAGTGCTTCGCCATGTTCGACCAGATACTCGGCCGCCCATTCCAGCCGCGGTTGCTCGCGGTCGGCGCCGATGCGTTCGGCCAGACCCTGGCGATAGTCCTGCCAGAAATTCCGCAACGCGGAAAAATCGGCCGCGGCCGATCCCGCGCCAGCCAGCGAGCCGGCGCTGACCGGCGCCTGGGCCAGCTGACCAATGCGCTCGCCGATCCGGTCAAGATCGTCTTGCAGCCGGGCGTAATAAATGCGCCGGTCACGTTCGTAGTCCGGATAGGTGCGCGGGGCATCGCGCAGGTAGCGTTCGCCGTCGCGCTGGTACTGCGCGACCACGGCGCGCAGCTCGGCCACTTCGCCGAGCAGCTCGGCCTGTTGCAAGCCGGCTTCCATGCCGCGCTGGGCAAAGCGCACCACCGCGAGCACCAGGATCGCGACCACCACCACCGCCAGCGCCACGCCGCCGCGGATGCGGTAGCGAGTCCAGCCGGGTGGGGCGATGGCGATCATGGATAATTTGCTGGAACTCGGCGTTGTGGCCTGGTCGGCACCCACCCCGAACGTCGGTGCAGGTCGATGCATTGGTGCTCGCAGGCTAGCTCACTTGGCGGCTTCGCTGCGGGTCGCCGGAGCGGCACTGTGCAGTCGCGTATCCGGGTTGAAGGTGTACCAGGAAAACCAGTACATGCGGTGCGTGGGCAAGGGCTGCGGGTCGGCGCCGACGGTCACCGTGACCTGGCCGGCGGCATTACGCCGCCAATGCAACAGCTCGCCCTGGTGTTCGATATCGACGCTGCCCTTGGCGCGCAGCAGGGCCTCGGTGACCGCGAAGGCGCCCTTGGCCAGACGCAGGCCGTAGACCACTTCCTTGGGCCGCGCCAACTGGCTGACGTGGCTGACCGGGAACATCACCCGGTCGCTGCTCTCGTAACTGGCATAGGGCGATTTCTCGCTGTAGTCGGCGCCTGAACCGGTGTCGGTTGACAGCACCTCGGTCGCAGGATGCGCCGCCTTCCACTCGCCCCAGGTGGTCATCGCCACCGGAAACGCGGTCAATGTGCGGCCCCGACACGGACCAATGAAGGCGCGCGCGGAAATCTGCTGCCAGAGCGAGTTGGAGCGACGGTCATACATGACCAGGTCGCTCTCGTTCAACACGCCGGACACGCCAAATTCGACCGCCGAACCATCGAGCACGCGTTCAAAGGCCAGGCCCGAACCACACAGCGGGCACCAGGTGATTGCAACCGGGGTGCCGGCAATCACGTCGTTGACGATTTCATGGTGGTTGAGGATGAAGGTCGGATAGGCCCGCACCACGCCAGCGTGATCGACCGCCAAGACCAGATCGTCGTCGTCCATGAATTTCGCATCAGCGGCGCCGACAAACTTCGGATGGTCGATCGACGGGATGCAGTCACGCGCCGGACAACCCTGCTGGAGCTGGGCCAGCGGCACGTCGCTTGGCGTGTCCGCGCTGAAGCCGAAGGTCTCGCGCAGGATGTCGTTGGCAAAGCGCGGCTTGCGCTCCTCAGCCAGACTGGCGGTGGCCAGGGTTGCGGCCACAAACAGCGCCAGAATCAATCGAAAAACCGTCATTCGCATTCTCCCCAAGGATTGGATGATCCACCGTCTTCGCCACGGCAGTCCCGACGGCGGACGCCCGCCAGCAGGCCACGACTGGCCCGGGTACACCAGACCGTATCCTGCACCACTTGCTTTCACAGCCGGCGCGGTCCCGGTCCGCGGCTGGCGCCGAAATCGGGAAGCCGCCAATCCGATCAGCGATGAACCGCAGCCGGCGGATGCGACCGGCGCCACAACCCGCGTCGGTCGAACTGTGACAAGATCAATAGCATCCGGCAAGGAGTCCCGCACCATGCGCTATCGATTGATCCTGTCGCTCATCGTCACTGCCCTGTTGCTCGCTGGCTGCGTCACCCCGCGTGGCGCCACTACCCAGGAGAAACGCGCGGCGATCATCAGCATGAAAAATGATGTGCTGCGCGACCTGTACCGCATCCACCCGCACGCCCGCGACGAAATTGCTCGCGCGCCGGCCTATGCGGTGTTCAGCAATGCCAACATCAATGTGATCCTGGCCAGTTTTGCCGGCGGCCGCGGCGTGGTGCAAAGCCGCAGTCGCGGTCGTCCGGTGTTCATGAAAATGGGTGAGTTCGGCATCGGTCTCGGCCTTGGCGTCAAGGATTTCCGTGCGGTATTCATTTTCGAAAGCGAACGCAGCGCGGAACGCTTCATCACCAGCGGCTGGGAGTTCGGCGGCCACGCCGATGCCGCGGCCAAGGCCAGCGACAAGGGCGGTGCGGTCGGCGCCGAAGGATTCTTTGGCGGTATCAAGGTCTACCAGTTGACCAAGACCGGCCTGGCCCTGCAGGCCACGGTCAAAGGCACCAAATACTGGCAGGACGACGAGCTGAATTAGGCGCTGTAGTGGGTCAGCGTTGACGAATTTGGAAGACCATCGCGTGTTGCCGGACTGCCGGCACCAAGGGCGCTCTCGCCAAGACGCCAAGAACGCCAAGGAAAAGCACAAGATGACCGCGGTCGGTATGAGCAGGAGGGTCGTCGACGTAGGGTGGATAAGCGCAGCGCATCCACCTCCCGCGGACATGGTTCGGTGGATGCGCTGCGCTTATCCACCCTACACCGCATTGCCCAGACCGTCGTCCCGGTTGGTGTTCGCAGCGCGGTCGTCTACTTCGCCGCCATCAGCGCCTCGGTCATGTCCAGCATGCGGTTGGAGAAACCCCATTCGTTGTCGTACCAGGCGCAGACCTTGACCAGGTTTCCGCCCATCACCTTGGTCAGGGTGGCGTCGTAGATCGACGAGCGCGCATCGTGGTTGAAGTCGATCGAAACCAGCGGCTTGCGGTTGACGCCGAGAATATTCTTGAGCGCGCCGTTGGCCGCCTCCTGCACGGCCGCGTCGATCTGGTCCTTGCTGGTCGCGCGCGCGGCGACGAAACTCAAGTCGACTACCGAGACATTGATCGTCGGCACGCGCATGGCGAAGCCGTCGAGCTTGCCGTTCAATTCCGGCAGCACCAGTCCGACCGCGGCGGCGGCACCGGTCTTGGTCGGAATCTGGCTCATCGTCGCCGAGCGCGCGCGGCGCAGGTCGCTGTGGTACACGTCGGTCAGTACCTGATCGTTGGTGTAGGCATGGATCGTGGTCATCAGGCCGTGCACGATGCCGATCTTTTCGTGCAGCACCTTGGCCAGCGGCGCCAGGCACTTGGTCGTGCAGGAAGCGTTGGAGATGACCTGGTGGGCGGCGGTCAGGCGATCGTGGTTGACGCCGTAGACGAAGGTGCCGTCCACGTCCTTGTCGCCGGGCGCGGAGATGATCACCTTCTTGGCCCCGCCGGCAAGGTGCGCGCCGGCCTTGGCCTTGCTGGTGAACAGGCCGGTGCACTCCAGCACCACGTCGATATCGTGCGCGCCCCAGGGCAGCTCGGCCGGGTTGCGCATGGCGAACACCTTGATGCGGTCGCCGCGCACCACCAGGTGCCCGTTGTCGACACTGACCTCGTGCGGGAATCGCCCGTGCGCGGTGTCGTACTGGGTCAGGTGGGCATTGGTATCGGCGTCGCCCAGATCGTTGATCGCAATCACCTGGATGTCGCGCTCCCGGTTGCTTTCGTAGATGGCGCGCAGAATGTTGCGGCCAATACGGCCATAGCCATTGATGGCGACGCGGACGGTCATAGCTCACTCCTGGTGCGTGGACGGAAGCGCCAAGTTTAGCCCGTCTGGCTGCACCTGCGAACGCAAAATCAAGGGCAATGCCGACGCCATCTTCAGTACCGCTGGATGAAACCGCCCAATCCGAGCCTTGGCCAGCGCGATTGCTGTCAAAATCAATGATCGCCGCGACCGATCGCCGTTCCTTTCCTGCGTCTTCCTCCGTCTTCTGTCCTCTGTCCTCTGTCCTCTGAACCCCATGGATGTTTCGCACCTGATCGACCCACTCAACGCCGCGCAACGCGAGGCGGTGTGCGCGGGTGCCGGACACTTTCTGGTGCTGGCCGGCGCCGGCAGCGGCAAGACCCGGGTGCTCACCCACCGGATCGGCTGGCTGACCGAGGTCGAACGGGTCTCGCCCTGGTCGATCCTGGCGGTGACCTTTACCAACAAGGCCGCCGGCGAGATGCGCGGTCGCACCGAGCAGTTGATGCCGAGCGGCAACCGCGGCCTGTGGATCGGCACCTTTCACGGCATCGCGCATCGCCTGCTGCGCCAGCACTGGCGCGAGGCCCGGCTGCCGGAAACCTTCCAGATCCTCGATGCCGACGACCAGGTGCGCCTGCTCAAACGGGTGATCCAGGGGCTGGGCCTGGACGATGCCCGCTATCCGCCGCGCCAGTTGGCGGCAATCATCAATGCCTGGAAAGACGAGGGCAAGCGCCCGGATGCGATCCACGCCGACTTCAACCCGGCGCTGCAGCTGCAGATCGATGTCTATCGCGCCTACGAAGATCGCTGCCAGCGGGCCGGCCTGGTTGACTTCGCCGAACTGCTGCTGCGCGCGCACGAGCTGTGGTTGAACCACGCCGAGCTGCTCGATCACTATCGCGAACGCTTTCGCTATCTGCTGATCGACGAGTTCCAGGACACCAATACTTTGCAGTACGCCTGGATCCGGCTGTTGGCCGGCGAGCACGGCCAGGTGTTCGTGGTCGGCGACGACGACCAGGCGATCTATGGCTGGCGCGGCGCCCGGGTCGAGAACGTGCAGCATTTCCTGCGCGATTTCCCCGGTGCCCGCACCCTGCGCCTGGAGCAGAATTACCGCTCGACCGGCAATATCTTGCAGGCCGCCAATGCGGTCATCGCCAACAACGCCGGCCGCCTCGGCAAGCAGTTGTGGACCGAAACCGCGGCCGGAAGCCCGATCGACTTGTACGCCGCCTACAACGAACAAGACGAGGCGCGCTTCGTGGTCGAGCGCATCGTCAAGGCCACCGGCAGCGATCATAAGCGCGCCGACTGCGCGATTCTTTATCGTTCCAACGCGCAATCGCGGCTGTTCGAAGAAGCGCTGATGCAGGCCGCCCTGCCCTATCGGGTCTATGGCGGTCTGCGCTTCTTCGATCGCCAGGAAATCAAGGACGCGCTCGCCTACCTGCGCCTGGCGGCCAACCACGACGACGACGCCGCCTTCGAACGCGCGGTCAACACGCCGCCGCGCGGCATTGGCGAGCGCACCCTGGAGGCACTGCGCGCGCAGGCCCGCGTGGTGCCGCAATCACTGTGGCAGGCGCTGCAACAACAACTGGTCGATGGCACCCTGGCCGCCCGCGCCAAGGCGGCACTTCGGGTCTTTGCCGAGCTGATCGAAGGGCTGGCCGGCGATCTGCGCGACTTGAGCCTGGCCGAGCAGATCGACCAGGTAATCGTCCGCAGCGGACTCAAGGCGCACCACCTCGCCGACGCCCGCGGCCAGGGTGAGTCCCGGGTCGAGAATCTGGACGAACTGATCAACGTCGCCGCACGCTTCGAGCTGAGCCCGGAAGACCGCGAAGCCGGCCTGTCCGAATTGGCCGCGTTTCTATCGCACGCCGCGCTCGAAGCCGGCGAAGCCGAGGGCGAAGCCTGGGAAGACTGCGTGCAACTGATGACCCTGCACTCGGCCAAGGGCCTGGAATTTCCGCTGGTGTTCCTGGTCGGCCTGGAAGACGGCCTGTTTCCCAGCCAGAAATCCCTGGACGAAGACGGCCGGCTGCAGGAAGAACGCCGCCTGGCCTATGTCGGCATCACCCGCGCGCGCGAACAACTGGTGCTGTGCTACGCCGAATCGCGGCGCTGGCATGGCTCGGAAACCTACAACCGCCCGTCACGCTTCTTGAGCGAAATCCCCCAAGCCATCTTCCAGGAAGTAAGGCCACGGGTACAGGTCAGCCGCCCGACCGGCTTCGGCCGCGATGTCACCGGCTTCCTCGCCGAACGCGGCCTGCTGCGCGGTGGCGTGGTCGAAACCCCGCCGATCAAACTCGGCGCCCGCGTCCGCCACGCCAGCTTCGGTACCGGCACCGTCATCGACTTCGAAGGCGCCGGCAGCCACGCCCGCGTCCAGGTCAACTTCGAAGACTCCGGCCGCAAATGGCTGGTCCTCGCCTACGCCAACCTGAGTGTGCTGTAGCCGCAGCTTGCGTCAAGCAGATGGTTGGGTCGATGTCGCTATTGTCAGCCAAGGTCGCGCCGATCAGGCTGCGATCAACTTTGTCGGTAATCCAAGTTCGCAAGCACCTGCGCCCGAGCAGGAAAGCCCCGCAGGGATGGGCTGCAACTTCGAGGCAACACACGCATTGGACCAAGATGGTTCCAGGGCGAAGTTCATCGGAATGGCGGGCATTGTGCGGAGGGGACTGAGCTGAACCAAGCGAATTTCCCTCATTGGAATTCCGGCGCCGCCGACAAGCTTTGGCGCCAGGGCGGAATGACTCCGCCCCGGCGCATTTCGCTTCAGCGCGAATGCCTGGATCCTGGGCAGCCACGATCCAGTCCAGTTCTCCCATGCCCTGTCCAAAGCTCGCCCAAAAGTGGGTGTCCAAGGCTTCAGGTGTCCAAGGCTTCACGAGGCCGATTTGCCTGGTGGCGTCACGCTGCTGCGCAAAGCCTGATGCGCATTACCGCCGCCCGGCCCAATACCCCGGGCGGCGACTGTGATGCGCGAGCGCCAGTACACGCAGGTGCTCGCCTTCAATCCGGTAAATAATGGAGTATGGATAACGGTGAACGGGCAAACGACGGCATCCGATGGCGGTAGGCGAGCCCAGAGCGACGTGCTCAACAATCAGCTTCAGGCTGCGCGTCGTCTCGCTGATGAAATCGTCTGCATGCTGTACGCCGGCTTCGTTAGCATACCAGCGCGCCGCTTCGACCAGCTCTCGCCGAGCGGTCGGGTTGAACGTTACGCGCATCGGCTGCGAGCGGCTGCAATGACCTCATCGACCTCCTTGAACACCTCTTCGGCGGTTACCCATTGCGTACGGCCCGCTTCCATATCGGCCACCCGTCGCGCGATCTCCTCATCCCAAGCTTGGGCGATGGCTTCGGGCGTATCGTCCGCCGGACCGTCGAGGCTGACGATCAGGCGGTGCGCGAGCTCGCTGCGTTCGCGAAGCGTGAGTTGCAGCGCCTGCGCTTCGATTTCCCTAAGGTTGGCGGCCATGATTCGCTCTCAAATGGCTGACGGGAAGGGATATTAGCACCGTGATCGAACCCGACCCTATCCCCATCTCGGCAATCCAGCACTGGAGCTACTGCCCGCGCCAATGCGCACTCATCCATGTCGAGCCGGGAGAAGGACCGAGAGGACCGAGGACACCCACAATTCCGAACTCTCCTGGTCTTGCGTCAACCATCTGTCCGGATTCGTCCCGTTTCGGCCTCTTCCGGAAAAGTGGGTGTCCCGCGCTGTTTCCGTGGCCGAACACACCCTTGACCGTCGCCTGCGGACGAAAGCTGGGGAACCGATAGGCGTCGAGCAGACGCCGGGGACGCTTGGTTGAAGTAGCCATCAGCAAAGCGTGACAGATTTCAAGCCAACGCTGAAGCCAGCAAAGCCTTATGCTGTATGGGCTGCGGCACCATCACCGGGTGCCAGCCACCCACACGTTTCCACGAAGAGCCTCAAAAAAAGACTCGTTCCTCCATAGAGCAGCACCTTGACTATCAGCTTCGATCGATCATTCATGCAGGTCTACGCGTCGGTTCAAGGCGCCGTGCGGGCGCGAATTCGATACACCGGAATTTGCTGAAAAGTGGGTGTCCCGTGTCGTTACCCGTGTCGTTACCGTGTCGTTATCCCGTGTCGTTAGCGAACCCGTTTCCCGCTGAGCCTCTGTCCGTTGACACTCAACATCAAGCTATCCACGCTGCCGTCGTCACTGCGCTGAAAGGTGACCCACGCATCGATTGCCTTGGTGAAGAATCGACTCGCGGTTTCGGCATACAGCGGATACTTGATCTGCCCCGCAGGCTGTCCGAACAACACTCCCGCTTCCAGCGTCACCTTGATGACGGTGATCGCAGAACTGCTGCCATCGAATGTGTACTCCCCGACGTAAGAGCGCAGAACGTCAGTCGGAACAGCTATCTCGGTGCGCTTGACGATGGCGCGCGGAGGGGACAACGGAATGTCGCTGTCCATCAGGTGCCAGCCGATATCATCAACGCTTTGAGCGGAGTTACCGAGGACCACTACGCCTATCCGTTGCACAGGGTCGAATGCTACGAAACTGCGAAAGCCGAGGGTGAATCCGCCATGGGTAACGATGTTTGCGGCTTTGGTCTTGCGGATACGCCAGACCAAGCCGATCGACGTATTCGAATCGATCATGCGTTGCGGTACTTGCGCAGACCGCATGGCTTGCTGCAGCGGCGTTGTCGGCTCGCCCACATTGGCTGCAAGGAACCGAAGCATGTCGCGCACATTGGAGCGTAGCGCGCCTGCGCCGGGGATGGCGGGCGCATCAACCAAGTGAACCACATCACCGTACATGTTATGACCTTGAGCCATCCACACTCGCATGTCCGAATTGAGCTCGATGCCCGTCATGTCCATGCCAAGTGGTTCGAACACCGCCTCCCGGAGTGCGACTTCATAGCTGCTTACGTGCACGCTGGCCAACACCTGTCCAAGCAGGCCCACTCCGAGGTTGGAATACTCGTAGCCAACTCCGAGCTGCTTTTGCAGGCCGTGCACGGCCAAGAAGGCGGTCATGTCTGCCGTGGAGTAGTCGGCATAAATGTTGGACAGGTCTGCGGGTCGCAAATTGCCCGGCGAGTAGGGCAGCCCCGAGTGATGCGTGGCCAGATCGAGAAGGGTAATTTCTCCACCGACGCTGAGCAGTGCTGTGATATTGAAGGCCTGACCCGACTGTGACGCCGCGACGTTTGGCAGATATCGGGATACCGGGTCGGACAGGCTGACCTTTTCCTGCCTCACCATCTCGGCCAGAAGCGTGCCGGTGAAGACCTTGGTGACGGACCCGATCTCGAACACTGAGCGTTCGTCCAATGCTTTCGCACCCGGCCCGGCGTCGCCCGCAGCAACCACCGTGGTGGAGCCATCAGCCTCAAGTACGCCGAGTACGATTCCAACCGCCTGCCCGTTGTCGACGCGCTTCTGAAGCAGCGAAGCCATAGTCTCGGCCGAAGGAAAATACCGGGCTTCGGCCGCCAAAGGCAGGAACAATACACATGCCAACAAGGCCACTCGGCCGCAAATCCACAACTTCATTTTCATTCCAAGAGGTTTAGGAAATTCAAACGCCCTTTTCAGGCAGTCTGCCGGTTCGGCTGCGGTCAGGCAAGCGTCGGTTTGAGCGCGGACCGGACGTCTGTCAGTTGGATTGCGGCATCGCGGGGCCACGCCGCTTGGCCGTCCGTGGTCATTCTTAGCCGATTCCCGACAGCGGGCCGAGCGCAGCCCTGCGGGATCTGACTGCCGCATTGAATCGGGTTGCGGTTTCGCGTCGGCTGTGCGGCCGGCCGGCGCATAGATCGG
>JBGSKT010000347.1:0-2391 GCA_041741075.1 Lysobacterales bacterium | reverse complement strand
GTTCAGGCGGTGCTGGTTGCGGTCGCGGGCGTGCACAGCGTCGCCCAGATCGGCAGCGAACTGCGCGTGATCATCGGTCCCACGCCCGGCATCGAGGCGCAACTGCAGAAAACGCTAGCCGCGGCCGGCCTGGTGGCCAGCATTGCGCCGATCAGTCCCAATCTGGAAGACGTATTCGTCGCCGCCACCCACCACGCTCACGCCGGGCCGCGGTCATGAACCTGCGCCGGCTCGGGGCAATCATGCGCAAGGAAATCCGCCAACTGCGCCGTGACCGGGTGACCGCGGCGATGATCGTGGGTATCCCCGCGATCCAGTTGCTGCTGTTTGGCTTCGCCATCAACCTGGACGTGCGCGGTATCGAAGCCGGCATCGCCGACCTGGCCAACACCAGTGCCTCGCGCGCGCTGGTGCAGGATCTGCTCGCCACCGATGTGGTGGTCGCCCGCGAACGCGTCGTTACCCCAGCCGAACTGCTGGCCGCGATCCGCGCCGGCCGGATCAGCGTCGGCATCGTGGTGCCGGCCGATTTCGAGCGGCGCCTGGCCGAGGGCCGCGAAGCGGTGCAAGTGCTGGTCGATGGCAGCGACACCAGCGTGCAGAACGCGGTGCGACAACTCGCACAGCTGCCGATCGCTGGCGCCACCGCTGCCGCCCCGACGCAGATCAGCGTGCTCAGTTTCTACAATCCGGAACGCCGCTCGGCAATCAATGTGGTGCCCGGTCTGATCGGCGTGATCCTGACCATGACCATGGTCCTGTTCACCGCGGTGGCGGTGGTGCGCGAACGCGAACGCGGCAATCTGGAAATGCTGATCACCACCCCGGTCAGCTCGCCGGAACTGATGATCGGCAAGGTGCTGCCGTATGTCGGCATCGGCCTGATCCAGACCAGCATCGTGCTGGTCCTCGGCGCCTTGGTGTTCCAGGTGCCGGTACGCGGCAGCCTGCTCGACGTCTACTTGGCCGCGCTGCTGTTGATCGCCGCCAACCTGAGCCTGGGTCTGCTGATCTCGACCCGCGCGCAGTCGCAGTTTCAGGCCATGCAGATGGGTTTTTTCGTGATGCTGCCGTCGATCCTGCTGTCCGGCTTCATGTTCCCCTTCGCCGGCATGCCCAGGGCCGCGCAATGGATGGCCGAGATCCTGCCGCTGACCCACTTCGTGCGCCTGATCCGCGGCATCATGCTGCGCGGTGCCGCGCTCACCGATCTTGGCCACGAAGTCGCCATCCTCGCCGCCTTCACCCTGGTCATGATGAGCCTCGCGGTGCGCCTGTTCCGCAAGCGGCTGGATTGAAAGCTGGGGCACAGGCATTTCCACCACTTGACTATGCGCACTGCGTGCGTATTCTTCTCCGGTGGATAGTCGCTCGCTCATCAAGATGCTCGAAGCGGATGGATGGTGCCTGGTTGCGGTCAAGGGATCGCATCACCAATTCCGGCACCCGAGCAAACCCGGCCGGGTCAGCGTGCCCCATCCGCGCAAAGACATCCCGATCGGTACCGAACGATCGATCCGCACCCAAGCGTCCCTGCCCAGGAGTTGAATCGTGCGTAACTACATTGCCATCCTGCACAAAGATCGGAATTCCGACTTTGGCGTCAGTTTTCCTGACTTCCCGGGCTGCATCACCGCGGGCAGCAGCCTGGATGAAGCCAAGCGCATGGCGCAGGAAGTACTGCCCTTTCATATCGAAGGCATGCGGGCGGACGGACAGGAAATCCCCGAGCCGATTGGCCTGAACGAAGCCATGCGGCATGAATTCTCGGTGGGTGCGAAGGCTTTTTTCGTGGTCGAAGTTGCGTTCGACGACCCGATTGTTCGCGCCAATATCACGGTGCCCAAGGGCATGCTGGATCGTATCGACCGCTACGCCAAGTCCCGTCACCTCAGTCGCAGTGCCTTTTTGACCCAGGCGGCGCAGCGCGCCATGCGTTGATCGGCCCGCGTGCGGACCGGTCTCGTGGGTCTACCGGCCGGCCCGACACCGCCGATCCACGCGATCCATAGTGGTCGCATCGTTCGGTTCCGATCGATCGGGCGGGCCTGAGCGTGGCCGCGATCGATCTGTGGACCCGGTCCGCTTCCGCCCCACCGCGGGAACCCCGCCATTGCCCGGACACCGGGCCGGGTGCACAGGTTGCTACACTGCCGCATGGTCAGTCAGTCGACGAATGTTTCCCTGCCGAAGGCAACTGCCGTCGCCGGTTCGGTGGCGGCGCCCGGCTTGCTGAACGCGCTGAGCACAGTGACCACCATGGCTGCGCTCGCCGATTGCGCCGGTGCCCAGTTGGCCGGGCTCGCAGCCTCCGCACGACTGAGCCTGTTCTGGACCGACGGCAGTCTGGTGGCCACCGGTTTGCGCATGTTTGCCGCGCCGGCCAGCGCC
>JBGSKT010000346.1:0-2183 GCA_041741075.1 Lysobacterales bacterium | reverse complement strand
CTGCGTTTTGTTGCCGCGGAATACGACGACACCTGGCTGCGCGATAGCGGCCCGGTGGTACTGACCGCCGATGACCGCTTCGCCCTGCTCGATTTCCACAGCACCGGCTGGGGCGGCAAGTACGCAGCCGAACGCGACGATGCGCTGATCTCGGAGCTGGACCGCGCCCGGCTGTTCCGCCACGCCGATCGGGTGCGTTACCCGTTTGCGTTGGAAGGTGGCGCCATCGATGGCGACGGCGCCGGCACGGTGCTGTCGACCCGGCATTGTCTCAAGCGTCGCCATCCCGGTCTCGGGCTGGACCAGCTCAGCGCGCGCCTGTGCCAGTTGCTGCACGCCCGGCGCCTGCTGCTGCTCGAATCCGGCGAACTGGATGGCGACGACACCGACGCGCACGTCGATACCCTGGCCCGCTTCGTGTCGCCGACCGCGATCGCGTTCCAATCCTGCGACGATCCGGGCGACCCGCAGTTTGCCGCGCTCGCCGCCATGCACCAGGAACTGCGCGAATTGCAGACCGAAGACGGCCAGCCCTACCGCCTGTTGGCCCTGCCCTGGGCACGGCCGATCCATGCCGCCGACGGCCGCCGGCTGGCCGCGAGCTACGCCAATTTCCTGATCATCAATGGCGCCGTGCTGGTGCCGGCCTATGGCGACCCGGCCGACGCGCAGGCGATACAGGTACTGCGCCCTGCGTTCCCGGACCGCGACGTGATTGGCGTCGATGCGCGCCCGTACATCGAACAAAACGGCAGCGTGCATTGTCTGACCATGCAATTGCCTCGTGGAGTCCTCCATGCCAGCAGCTAGCAAGCTCCGGGTCGCCCTGGTGCAGGAGCAGGATCGGGGCGATGTCGCCGCCAACCGTGCGCAAATCGAAGCGCAGACACGCGCCGCCGCCAGCCAGGGCGCTGGGCTTGTGTTGCTGCAGGAACTGCACAACGGCCGGTATTTCTGTCAGCACCAGGCGGCAGCCGAATTCGATCGCGCCGAACCGATCCCCGGCCCGAGCTGCGACTGGCTATCTGCGCTCGCCGCCGAGCTCGGCGTGGTGCTGATCGGCTCGTTGTTCGAGCGGCGCGCGGCCGGGCTGTATCACAACACTGCGGTGGTGTTCGACCGCGATGGCCGGCTCGCCGGCAAGTACCGCAAGATGCACATTCCGGATGATCCGGGTTTCCTGGAAAAGTTCTATTTCACCCCAGGAGACCTTGGATTCGAACCAGTCGACACCAGCGTCGGCCGGCTCGGCGTGCTGGTGTGCTGGGACCAGTGGTATCCGGAAGCGGCCCGGCTGATGGCCCTGGCCGGCGCCGAATTGCTGCTCTACCCGACCGCGATCGGCTGGGATCCGGGCGACCAACCGGCCGAGCAGGAACGGCAACGCCAAGCCTGGATGATCTCGCATCGCGGCCACGCGGTCGCCAATGGCCTGCCGGTGCTGGCCTGCAACCGGGTCGGCTTCGAGGCTAGCCCGGTGCCGGGGGCGAGCGGCATCCGCTTCTGGGGATCGAGCCTGGTCTGTGGGCCGCAGGGCGAACTGCTGGCCGAAGCCGGAACCACCGCGTCGGAATTGCTGATTGCCGACCTGGACCTTGGACGCAGCGAGCAGGTGCGACGGATGTGGCCGTTCCTGCGCGACCGTCGCGTCGACGCCTACCAGGGTCTGCTGAAGCGCTTCCGCGATTGATCCGCGCACAGCCGTTCGCGCTTGTGGCCACCCGCCCGGTCCACCGGCGGACCTGGTTCGGTGGATGACCGGCTCCGCCGTTGAAAACCGCTGCGCTTATCCACCCTACCTTATCCACCCTACGCTAACGCCCCACGTCATCCACTGGAATTCGTCCGAATGAATGCTGCCAACCCGAAACCCGAGGCCGAGGCGCTGCCCACCGACCTGCTCGCCAGGCAGCCGATCGCGCGGCTGCAATGCGCCGGCAGCGAACTGGTTCTGCTCGGTACCGCCCACGTCTCCCGCGCCAGCGCCGAGGCGGTGCGGCAGTTGCTGGAGCAGGAATCCTTCGATGCGGTCGCGGTGGAACTTTGCGCGCACCGGGAGCGGGCGATCCGCGATCCGGACGCGGTCGCCGCATTGGACCTGTTCCAGGTGCTGCGCGAGGGCAAGGTCGGCACGATCGCCGCCGGCCTCGCGCTCGGCGCCTTCCAGCGCCGCCTGGCCGAAC
>JBGSKT010000345.1:0-2192 GCA_041741075.1 Lysobacterales bacterium | reverse complement strand
GGCGCCGCCCTGATCGGCAGCCTGGTGCCGACGGCGCCGACATTCGCCAGCGCGACACCGGTAGAGCTGAACTGGCAGGTGCAGAACCCCTTGACCACGCCCTTGCCGGCACAGACTCTGCGCGTTCGGGCGGTGCATGTGGCGAGTGCGGCCGTGCTCGGCGAAGACAGCATCGGCGTGGATATTCCCGGCAGCGGTCAGAACACCGGCAGTTCCTCGTTTGCGACCGCGACCGCGCCGCTCGGGCGCTACGCCGCCACGCTTGCCGTGTTGGTCGGTGCCGATTGGATCCAGTTGGCGACGGCCGAGTTCGACCTGATCGATCGGGAAGCACCGACGCTGGACCTGCTGGCGCCGCCGGCAGCGGCCCTGCTCAACACCCCGGTGCAAATCCTGGCCGACGCCAGCGATCGTCTGGGCAGCGTGGTCGCAGTGCGTTACCGACTGGACGGCGCGCCCTGGGTCGAAATGACCCCCGTCGCCGGTTCGCCGGAAAGGTACCAAAGTGCCGTACTCGACCTGCCCGACGCCGACTATCAGGTCGAAGCCGACGCCACCGACAACGCCGGCAATAACGTAACAACGCCGATCCGCGCCTTCACCGTGGACCGCACCGCGCCCTTGATCGAAATCGGCAACGTCGCCGATGGCGGCGCCTACAACACCGCGGTGACTCCGCTGATCCAGATCACCGACCTGCACCCGGCCAGCCAATCGATCACCCTGGATGGTCAGCCGTTTGTCTCCGGCACCGCGGTCGATAGCGATGGCAACCATGTGCTGGCGGTCGCTGCCACTGACGCCGCCGGCAACCAGTCGGCGCTCAGTCTGAGTTTCCTGATCGATACCACACCGCCGGTGATCGCGTTCACCTTCCCGGCCGAAGGCGCGGTCGTGGCCACGGCGGTGCTCGATGTCGGCGGCCTGAGCGAAGCCCAGGCGCGGATCGAGTTCCGCACCGGCGCCAATAACTCGACCGTGTTTGCCGACGACCTGGGTGGCTTCGTGGTCCCCGGGGTCGCGCTCGCCCTGGGCAGCAATTTGTTGGAAGCCCGCGCCATCGACGCGCTCGGCAATGCCAGCGCCTGGACCGCTCGGAACATCTTCTATGTCCCGAACGCGGGCGCCACGCTGGACGCGGTGTTGACCGTATCCTCGGTGGACCTGCCGCTGGGCGAGGTGCTGAGCGCGGGCTACACGCTGACCAATACCGGGGGCATCGCGATCCAGGCTCTGCCGATGCGGCTGCTGTGGCTGCGTCTGGCCGACCAGCAGCCATTGAGCGAGCATCCGTTCGCGCTCGATCTGGCGCCCTCGGCGGTGTTCGCCGGTAGCGTCGATCTGCAAAGTACGGACACCCTGCCGGGCGCGCATCTGGTGGTTCTGGAAGGTCTGTTGACGGCAGCCGACGGCAGCCAGGGCTGGCAGACGCTGGCCAGCGAGCAGGTGATCGTCCGCGATGTGCTGCCGCCGGTGGTCGCGGTGCTGGCACCGGCTGAGGGCAGCTTCGTCGATAGCGGATTCAGCCTGCGGGTAGCGGCAAGCGATCTGCACAGCAGCGTGGCGAGCGTGCAGGGGCTGATCGATTCCAGCCCGATCGCCATGGCACCAGCAGCAACCGCCGGCGAATACATCGCCACAGTGACGGCGGCCAGCGAAGGCCCGCTCACCCTGTCCGCGCGTGCGCTGGATAGCGCCGGCAACCCGGCCGAGGCCGCGCCGCGCCAGGTCATCGTCGATCTGTTCCCGCCCGAGATCGTAGTCAGCGGCGTCGATCAGGGGGCGGTGACCAATCAACCGGTGATCTTGCAGATCGCGATCACCGACGTGTCTCCGGTGCAGAGCGACATCACACTGGACGGCCAGCCCTTCGTTTCCGGTGGCACGGTCGGTGCCGACGGTGAACACCTGCTGCGGGTTGTCGCCACCGATGCGCTCGACCGGCAGAGCGAACTGTTGCGCAGCTTTACTATCGACCGCACGCCACCCGTGGTGCGGATCGATCTGCCCAGCGATGGCGCCATCCTGTTCGCCGACAGCACCCGCGTGGTCGGCAGCACCGAAGCCCTGGCCGAGGTCGCGCTCCAGGTCGGCGCCTTCAACGCCGTGCTCAGCGCCGATGCCGCGGGCATCTTCAGTGTCGATAACGTGCCGCTGGTGCCCGGCCTGAACCGGATCGCCGCGCGCGCCAC
>JBGSKT010000344.1:0-3225 GCA_041741075.1 Lysobacterales bacterium | reverse complement strand
GCGGTGTGGTACCACCCGATCCCATCCCGAACTCGGCAGTGAAACGCACCCGCGCCGATGGTAGTGTGGCTTAAGCCATGCAAGAGTAGGTCATTACCAAGGACCCTATCCCAAAACGGGCTGCCCAAAAGCAGCCCGTTTTTTTTTAACAGCGCGGCTGATCCGGTCGCGGTTGCAGCCATCCGCCTGCAGAACGAGGGGTTACCATCCACGCGACCGATGCGCACCGACTCGACAAGCGACAGACTGCGCGGCCCGCGCCGAGTAGGTGCCTGAGACTGCCGAGCCAACCATGCACACCAGTAAATTGTCTGTACTTTCCGTCGCCATCCTGCTGGCAACCGGGTTCGGGGTTAGCGTGCGTGCCGCCACCGAGTTGCAGGCCATCGAGGTGACCAGCGGCAAACTGGAACATGACCTGGACCGAACCAGTGCCAGCGTTACTGTTGTGGATGCTGCCGATCTGCGCGCCCGCGGCGCCCGCGATCTGGGCTCGGCGCTGGCGATGGTTGCCGGTGTCGAGGCAACGCCTGGGGGCGATGGAGGCCCGGCTTCTTCGGTACCGGCGTTGTGGGGATTGCGCGAATTCGACGCCTTTCTGTTGCTGGTTGACGGCGTTCCCTGGGGTGGTGCCTTCGTTCCGGCTCTGGCCAGCATCGACCTGACTGGCGTTGAACGAATCGAGGTGATGCGCGGAGCGGCACCGGTAAGTTACGGCGCGACCGCCTTCGTCGGCGTGATTCACGTGATTCACTACGCACCCGGCGCTGTGCCCGATCGGATCGAGTTCGGTCTGGGCAGCCGCGGCAGCAGCAGAGCGGCGCTGACCTGGTCACCAAAGACCACCGGCGCGGTGGCGCAGTCCTTTGCCGCGACGCTGGAGCGCCAGGCGCTGGCCGCCGATCGCGCCAACTACGACCGTGCCCAGCTGCAGTACCGGACCGGCGCCGAAGTTGGCAGCGGCAGCCTCGGATTCGATGGCGATGTCTCGATTCTCAAGCAGGATCCGGCCAGCCCGTTCCCGCGCGAAGGCCGGCAGTTGTCCGTGCGGGTGCCGATCGACGCCAAGCACAATCCATCCGATGCCGAACAGGACGAGAATCGTGCGGCTTTCCGGTTGCACTATCAGCAGGACACCGCACTGGGGGCGTGGTCCAGCCTGTTGGCCCATACCGACAACGACACCACCAAGGGCTTTCTGCGCGAAGACTTTTCCGACGGCAGCAGCATCAATGCCGATGGCTTTCGCCAGAATCGCAATATCGACGACCTATATTTTGACACCCACCTGGTCAAACAGATCGGTGGACAGACGCGACTGCTGGTGGGTGCCGACTATCTTTACGGCAATGGCCAGCAGGACAGCCAGAACTTCGAGTATGCAGTAAGGCCGGACGGCCACCAGTCGCCCTCGTCTTTTTCCCGGCCGATCGACGAGTTCACCGACAGCCGTGTCCGGCGCCATTTCCTCGGTGACTACGTCGAAGTCGACTACGCAGCGAGCGAGAAATGGAATATCGATGCAGGCGTCCGCATCAACTACACCGACGAGAAGCGCGGCGGTGCGTTCGAGTCCGGCGATGGTTCCGAGTCGGAGTCGAGCGCGGAAAGCCGCAACACCACTCGCTTGACCGGCGCGCTCGGGACCAGCTGCCGGTTCTGGCAGGATGCCGGTGACGACCTGGTCGGCTATGCCAACTACAAGAACACGTTCAAGCCGGCGGTTGCCGATCTGGGCCCGGAGGCGGAAGCCGAAATCATCAAACCGGAAAAGGCCAGCAGCGGAGAAATCGGCCTTCGCGGCCACAATCTGCAGGGGAAACTGGACTGGAATCTGGCTATGTTCTACATGGATTTCAACAATCTGGTGCTGACTCAGGCGGTCAACGGGCTGCCCTCGCTGACCAACCTGAGCAATCGGCGCGACGTGGTCAGCGAGAGCGAGCTCGGCGACGCCCAGTTCTATCGTCTGCCGGCGCGATCGCTGTGGGTGTCGCTGAATTACGACTTCGGCGGTTGAGTAGACCGGCATTTTCGCCCCGGAGTGGCGGTCGATACCGAATCGGCCGGTGCCCGGGGCAGCGGGAATCACCGCTGTCGGTTGCGCCGCAGTTCATTGCGCTGCGCGAGGGCTCGAACTAGCATGGCGGGATTAGCATGGAATCTCGACATGGGTACAAAAACCGGCGGCGATGCCGCATCGAATTGGCAGGATTTGCCGCAGCAACTCTGGCAGTCGATGCTGGACGCGGCGCGTCCATTGTTGCCCGAAACCGGGGCCGTTGGCGACCCGATCCGACGGTTGATGGCGATGATCGGCGGCGCCGCGGAAGGCCTTGCCGGGCAGGCCGGCCAGCGCTTACTCGCCGGGGGCGAACAATTCGTGCAATGGGCGCAACTGCTGATCAGCGGGCTGGCAGACGCAAAGTCAGGCGCCGCGCAGCCAACCGGGAGCGAGCAGTGGGCCGCGTTGTTCAAGCAATCGCTGGCTGGCTTCCCGGAGCAAGCCGACCCGCTGCTGAAGCTGATGCAGCAGGGCATCGATCTGGTCGCCCGGCCCCTGGCCGCCGGCCTGGGTGGTGGCGATCCCGCCGCTCAGCTGCGCAGCCAGATGGATACGCTGCTCAAGCTGCCAAATTTTGGCTTTGCCCGCGAGCACCAGGAACGCCGGCAAAAGCTGGCCCGGGCGGTGCTGGCATTCCAGGACGCCATGGGCCACTACCAGGCGCTGCTCGGCAAGGCCAGCCAGCAAGGGCTTGAACGCTTGCGTGGCAAGCTGGCCGAACGCGAGGAGCCCGGTCGCCAGATCGAGACCCTGCGCGGCTTGTACGACCTATGGATCGATGCCGCGGAAGAGGCCTATGCCGAGATTGCCCTGAGTAGCGAGTTCCGCAAGGTCTATGGCGAGATGGTCAACCGGCAGATGGCTTTGCGCCAGGCCATGCAGACCGAGGTCGAGCACCAATGCGCCGAGCTCGGGCTGCCGACCCGCACCGAATTGAATGCCGTGCACCAGCGTATGCACAGCATGCGCCGACAACTACGTGAGCTTGAGGAACAATTTACCGGCACCAGCAGCGCGGATGTCGGTCGCGAGCAAACGCAGCATGCCGCTGGCGGCGGGAGCCACACGGTACCCAAGGCGGCGCCGCTCGCGCAACGAAAGCGGCCGCAGCAGACCGCGAAGGGAAAGGCCGCAGCGCCGGGTCGGGCGACATCACCGAA
>JBGSKT010000343.1:0-25176 GCA_041741075.1 Lysobacterales bacterium | reverse complement strand
TAGCGCGCGTCAGTTCGCCGCTTTTGCCGGGCTCAATCCTCGACATCACGAATCCGGCACCAGCGTCAGGGCCAAGCCCCGATTATCCAAAGTGGGGCATGCTTTCCTGCGACGAGCGCTGTACATGCCGGCGATGGTTGCGATTTACAAAACGACTTGGGGCAAGGCCTTCCGCCAACGGCTTCAGGCGAGTGGAAAACCACCTAAGCTCATCATCGGCGCCATGATGCGCAAGTTAGCCCAGGTCGCCTTCGGCGTCATCAAATCAGGAAAACCCTTCAATCCAGCACTTCACGGGGCTTGATCTGGATAACAGTATCTACCTTCGATGCGCGGGGTACGGTATGACGCCGCTCCGGTTGTTTTTCATCCGCCACGGCGAATCTGCCGGCAATCTCGACAAGCGAAAGCACTTTGAATTGGCGGACCATGCAATTCCGCTCACCGATTTGGGACGGCAACAGGCCTACGCTTCGGGCGAATGGCTGGGCCGGCATTTCCTCGATCACAACACGGCGGAGACGAAAACCTGATTCTGGGTCTCCCCCTACGCAAGAACGCGGCAAACAACCGACGAGGTGATTCGCGGTATCGAAGCGGTGTCGTCGACATCCGAAGAAAGCCATCGCCACAAGTTCGAGTTCGACCGTCGGGAACATATCAACCTCGTCGAGCAGCAATTTGGAGTGTTCGATGGCATCCCAGAGGAGCAACTCCCCGAGGTATTCCCGCACGAGGCCGCGCATTACAACAAACAGGTCGAGTTTGAAGGTAAGTTCTGGGCCAGAATGCCGCTGGGGGAAAGCCGGTTCGATGTTGCGGTTCGCGTGCATCAGTCATTCGGCACCTTTCACCGTGACTACGACAAGAAAGGCATCAATCAACTGGTGATCGTCAGTCACAGCGTCACCATACGGGCCTTTCTCATGCAGTGGCTGCATCGCTCTTACGATTGGTTTGAACGAGAGAAAACGATGGAAAATGCCTCCATTCATTTGATCCACGGCCAGGCCGACATGGGGCGGGTCTTTGTTCCGCCGCAACAGGGTGCCTGAAGGTCGAAGACGCGTTCCTGATTTCTTTTCGCCATACTCACTTCATGCGTTTTATTCGCTACACATATGCAAAATGATCAAAGGACGTTAGCCATGCCGTCATTACCGCCCCCCATCCCGCTCGGGCTGCAAGAGATGCTCAAAGAGTATCCGGAACACATCGAACGCCTGCAGCAAGCGCTAAATTCGGTCGTCGACAAGCCCATGAAGGGGACGCCTCCGCTTGAGGTGGCGATATGGGAACTGGAAGGGACGCTTGAAACGTTCATCTCCGAGGCGCGCGAAGAATTGAGGGTTGGCGAGGAGAATGGAAACCCTGAAGCGATTGCCGCTGGAAAAAAGAAAGTGCTCTTGATGCTTGACTGCCGATCATCACGCTCGGCATGGCATATGAAGAATCTGATCGGGCACTTCGATGGGATGAAGTCGGGTGGTCATTATGGCGAATGAGTCCGATCAACTGGCGAAGGAAGCTCATGATCGAATCCTTCGAGAGGAAATACTCACGCGGCGCAACTTCGTAGATGCAACCTCGCAGGAACGCCCCAAAGCGATCATTCTTGCCGGTCAGCCGGGTGCGGGAAAAGGAACCCTTGGCGGGCGCGCCGAGATAGAGCTCGGCAACAATGTCGTCACTGTTGATCCGGATGCCTTGCGTGATTATCACCCGAGGGTTGATGGGTTTCGTCGAGAGACTCCCTATACATGGTCTGGCCGCACACATGCCGATGCGAGCCAGTGGGCTGACGAACTCCGTGAGGCAACGGTATCGTCGAAGAAGAATCTGATTTTCGATACGACACTCAGCAACGGCCAGTGGACTTCGGATCTGATCAAAGACCTGCAAGCAAAAGGCTATGAAGTGGAGGTGCGCGCCATCGCGTCACCCAAGCTGGAAAGTGAGCTTGGCGTTGATGGTCGTTTTACCCGTGACATTGATAAGAGAGGAACTGGCCGCCACGTTCCCGAAGGCGCGCGCGAAGCAATCTACGACAAACTTCCGAACAGCCTCAACACAGTCCATGTGCAGACGGACGTACCTATCCGCATCTTCAATCGCGAAGGCGCGGAGTTGTACGACAGCCGCACGGATTCTCGACTGCCGGGCGCGGCGCTTGAGGAGGCGCGCGACGCGCGCCTGAAAGACCCCGGCATCACACGCGACCTGCGCGATGGCTGGAAAGAACAGCAGACATGGCATCGCGATTTGCCCGAGAACCTTGCGAACAATCCTAAAGTTGACCCCGTGACGCGCGAGAACCTGCTCGCGGAACGCAGCGCGAATCATGTCGTCGAAAGCGTCGACCGCACTGCGCGCGAAGCGATCGAGGTGGACCACGTCACCCGCGTGCGCCCTGCACGCATCCATGCCGGCACGGCACTTGGCGTTGCTGGCCTTGCGCTGGAAGTCTACGACGGTGCAGACAGCGTCCGCACCGCGCATCGACTGGCGGGAGAAGGCAACCGCACGGGCGCCGAGTCGGAGTTGATCCATTTCGGCGCACGTAGCGTTGGCGGCTGGGCTGGGCTGGGCTGGGCTGGAGCTGGCATCGGCATGGCAGGCGGTGCGTTGCTGGGCGTGGAGACCGGGCCAGGCCTGTTGGTCACCGGCGCTATCGGTGGCGTCGCGGGTGTGTTCGCTGGTGACAAGTTCGCCGAGTGGACGGACAACCGCCGGATCTACAACCAGGAACTCGGCGGCAACACCTGGACCCACGATCCCGAGAATCCGTCGCTGGGCTGGCGCCGCAGAGCGCAGATCGACAGTACCGACGACAATATCGACAACGCGCGTCGTGGTGACTTGCGCGCTTCGCCCGCGACCGAGAACCAGCTCAACTACCAGGCGACCAGCGTTTCGGTGGAACTGGTGCTGGGTGGGCCACCGGCACAGCGCAGTCCTTTCTCCCTACCGGCGGAAGCGGGTGACCCGCCGAGCAGTCGACCGACAAACTGGGAACGCGATCCGGAGACCGGTAAGTGGCAGCGCGAGGTCTACGGCCCGTTCGTGGAACGTGGCGGTACCCCTCATTACACCGATCCAGCGAACGACGAGCGCGCGGCGCGACTGGATCGACAGGCCGCCGCCATTGTGGTTGAGAACGCCGCGAACAGCCCGGCGTCCATCGCAGCACGCTACGAGGACACCTACCTTCGCAGTGGCTGGCAGGCGTATGGCGAAATGCCGGAAGCTGTGAGCAACAACCGAACGAATGTGGACAAGTTGATTGGATCGGATGGCGAATTCTACCAACGTCAGGCGAACGGCCGCTGGGTGAATGACGACATGATCGACCGCGTCAGCGGTAACCACATCGCGAGCGGCCGTCTGCACGATGAACTCGAAGCGACCCGTGCCGTGCTAGAAGCGCGCTTGCCACCGCCGCGCGAGATTTCGCCGGCCCCGCAGATGGATGCCGATGCGCGCCTGCGCGACACGCTCGCCGGTGCCTACCGCAACGCCGGTGTCGAGGCGAGCGATCAACAGATTGCTGTTGCTGCGACTGCAGTGCGCGCCACATGGGAGGCGAATGGCCTGGATCCGGCGACGACTGCGCTGCAGGTAAAACCGCAGGGCGACGGCCGCTATGGTCTCGACAGTCCGATCGCCAGTCTACGGCTGGATGCGGACGGCAAGACCTATGTGATCGCCGCCGAGACCACGCCCACAGACATCGAGCGCGCGCGGACCAACATGACCTCGTCGCCGCATGCCATCGAGCGACCATCTGAGCAAGAACGCGAAGTTCGCGGGCAGGCTCAGCGCGAAGCAAACCGACAGGGATTAGCGGAGGACAGCGTGTCGCAGCCCACGCCAGCGCCTGTGCGAATGGCAGCGGCGAACCGACGCGAGGACGAGCCGAGAGAGGAGAGAAGCCAGGAGCGTAATACCGGTCCACAAGCCGAGCAGATCTCTGTTGCATCGACGATACCGGCGGCTACACGTCTGCCGGACCCTCGCGATCCGGACCACGCCGATCATCGTTTCTACAAGCGACTTGAGCACGGTGTCGCGAGCATCGACGCGGAGCAGGGTCGCAACTTCAATGCGACCAGTGAACGCTTGACCATGTGCGCTTTCCACGATGCGAAGGCCGCGGGTATTACGTCACCCGATCATGTCGCAATCAACCAGACTGGCAAACGGCAACAGGACGGTACGCAGATCGCAGGCGGAACACTGCTGTTCGTGGTGCAAGGGCAGGACCCTAGCGACCCCGCTGCGCGTCGCTCGGTGACTGACGTGGCGCAGGCCATTGAGCGGCCAGTCGAGCAGTCGCTGAAAAAGGTAGATGCTTTGGTGCAGCAGCAGGCGCAGGTGCTTGCTCAGCAGCAGAATCAGCCGGTGCAGGACGAGCCGAGTCGCATGCATAGGATGGTGTAGGGCACTTCGTTACCTCGAAATCTGTGCCGGCAGCAATAATGGGCCATGCGCATATTCTGCAGCACTCGTTCGAAATTGAATCTGACTCCGTTGCGCGACGGCCGCGGGACTCGCCTTTATGGAGGACTAATCGCGGGCAAAATGGGCGCTGGATGGGAGGCCTGCGAAAAGAGTGCTCTCATGGCGCGTTTGTGCGCTATCAAGGACGCCTGGTTCGCTTTGACCAAGTCAACTCACCGGTCAGCTCAGCCAAGCCGCCATCATCTTCCACGCGTGAGCCAAAGCGATCGCGTTCCACTTCCGGTAGCTCTTCTTGATCGAACCATAGCAATGACGTCGTGGTGTCACTCAAAGAAAAGTGTCTGGCGATTTCAAACAGCTCAAGCCCCTTTTCCCAGTTCTCAAACCAGATGTCCTGTGCGACCTGGCCCGAGGCGCTGCCATTGCGCCCCGATGCTCTCAGACTATGCGCCACAGAGCCAACTGGAATTTTGGACCTTGACGCGACCCAGGCATTGGCCTGTCGCAGGGATGTAGAGCGCGCCGCGTAGCGCACCGCGCCTCGCTCCATGGTGACA
The DNA here is from genome assembly GCA_041741075.1 of Lysobacterales bacterium. Lineage (GTDB taxonomy): Bacteria > Pseudomonadota > Gammaproteobacteria > Xanthomonadales > Ahniellaceae > 0-14-3-00-62-12. Next base: position 20,158 of record JBGSKT010000343.1, on the reverse strand, counting down.
AAGGCACAGGGATAGTCGGTCAGGCTTGCATATCGCGAGGCGGCAGCTGGAAAGGATGTCCCAAATTCGCCCGCCATCTGCTCGATCAGAGCCATTGACGGTTCATCTTTTGGAACGGCAGCAAGCCATTCCTTATATGGCATCAACAGTTCGGAGGCGAAGATGTCGCAGAACATCTCGTTGGGATCGCGCTTGGCGTAGCCCCACTGCGGCACTTCTTCGTGGCTGGAAGGCAGCCCCAAGGCAACGTGTGCAATCTCGTGGCATATCGTGAAGCGCTGGCGCTCCGCGCTCTCCAACGAATTGACAGTGATGACGTTCCTTCCGTTTTTGCCAGGAAGGGTATATCCGGACTCGCCCTCATCCAAGGGCTCCATTCGGAGCTTGGCATTGGCGGCCGTTAGATATGGCGATAGATCTTCTCGGATGCGCGAGGTATCCAAGCCTGCAATGAACCTTCTCGCAATCTGGCGCACGCCTAGCTCATCCATGATTAATTGTCCTCGTCATCTTCCTCGAAGATACGCTTGGTCCGGGCAATTAGCACTGCTGGGTCAGGCCGTGTGTTGCCTCTATGCCTTACACCAGCTGCCGCTGTAAAGATTTCAAGCTCTACCGACTCGTCCTTAAGCACGAACTCAACCAATATGGGGTCAGTGTCATCGTGCGTTACCAGCCAGTTCACAATCCCCGCATCGCGGAGGCTGGGCTTAAGGACCTTGATGAGCCTGTCCAAAAGCTCCGAAGACGGGCTGGTCTTATCGCCTGACTCCAAGCGATAGATGTAGGCATGGTCAACTGATGCCAGTTGACCGATTTCGCGCAGAGAAAGGGTTCTGCGCTCGCGTAGCGTCTTCAGGGCGACGCCTAGGCCTGTTTGCGGCATGAAATAAATCCGTTGGGTGACCGGAAGCGGGCCTTCCCTGTTTAACCAACCCGCGCCAAAAGCAAATCACCTTGGGACCGTTGCATCGGTCACAAAGCTCTGCTAGCCTGTTGTCCAGCCAGACATACAGACGGCCACTTTCATCGGCTATCTGCCATTTTGGCCGGCTTGTTCATGTTGTCTGAACAAGCAGCGCATTGTGCAATTAGTTTTAGCAATTGACAACCCACCCACCCACCAGGTCGGCGGACCCATTCATGCAAAAGGAACCGACGCAATGACACGTAAGAATCAACATGTGGTGCCCCATCCGGACGGCTGGGCGGTCAAGGGTGAAGGCAATAACCGGGCAACCTCTGTTCACAACACACAGCAGCAGGCGATCAATGCGGGGCGGGACATCGCCCGCAATCAGCAGTCGGAACTAGTGATCCACCGCCCCAATGGCCAGATCCGCGATAAGGATAGTCACGGTCATGATGCGTTCCCGCCCCGGGGATAAGAGCCATGGCCAACACCCCTCCCATCCATATTTTGGCCCTGTCGGGCGGCGGCTACCGTGGCCTGTATACCGCTACGGTCCTAGCCGAACTTGAAAAGGTCCTTGGGCGCCCGATTGCCCAGCATTTCGACCTCATTTGCGGCACATCGGCAGGCGGGATGTTGGCTTTGGGATTGGCCAGCGAGATCCCCGCCACGGAACTCAAGGATCTTTTTGAGAAGCAGGGAGGGCGTATCTTTGGTTCCCGCAGCTTGTCACGGCGCTTGTTTGGCTTTTGGCTCACGGCCAAGCACAGTTCGGAAGGATTGCGGGGTGTTCTGGCCGATCGCTTTGGCGATACGACGCTTGGGGATCTCAAACACCCGGTGCTGATTCCTGCCGTGAACTACTCGACAGGCAAGGGGCAGTTCTTTAAGACCCCACACCACCCAAGCTTTGAGCTGGACCATGGGCTGAAGTTGGTGGATGTGGCCATGGCCACTGCAGCGGCCCCAGTCTACTTCCCGCTGGCTCGCAACGATCGGGGCGTGTTTGCCGATGGCGGCCTAGTAGGCAATGCCCCTGGGCTTTTCGGACTTCATGAGGCCCGACGCTACCTGGCAACAGATCCTCAAGTCCAGGTCCGGGTACTGTCGATCGGCACGATGACTGTGGGCACAACGGTTCGGGGTGACGCCAATCTGGACCGCGGCTTTGGCAAGTGGCGCGGCAGCCTGTTTGATCTGGTGATCTCAGCTCAGGAGTCCTCCGTCCACTACATGCTGGGTCACGCACTGGGCCAAGACTATTACAAGATCGATGACCAGGCGACACCGGACCAGAGCAAAGACGTCAAAGCACTGGATCGAGTCTCGATTGCTGCGACCAATACGCTGAAACATCGCGGCAATCATGCAGCGCAGCGCGCCATTGGCGATCCGGCATTCCAGCCATTCCGCTATCACCAGGCTGCAGCGCCCATCTTTTTTCACGGCTCACAAAAGACCCCTTAGGAGGCGACCATGCTGAACTTGAGCCCGCTATTCTTCACTACTGTTGAAAATCAAATCTGTTTGCATAGCGAGCTTGATCTTGGTGAAGAACTGCGCGACTACATCGCCCAAGCGCGCGTCGACGTTCGCAACTGCCTGCGCGATGGCATCCCGCATCAGCTCAAAGCTGCTGGCTACGTCGGTATCGTTCCCAAGCCCCGCTTTTTCACCCAGGGGTCGTGGGCGTACAAGACGCTCAACGCCCCAGCGCAACCCCCACAGCAAGCCGACGTTGATGATGGCTGCTATTTGCCGATGAGCTTCGTTTCCCAAAGCAACCGCCCCAGCGTTGCGTCCGAAGTGTTCTTCCATGCTGCACAAACTGCCCTCCATTCTTTGGTCGAGAAGAATAAGTGGAAGCTGGTCACCGATAAAGATACGTGCATCCGGATCGTAATCGCCGATGATGCGCATATCGATATTCCGCTCTATGCAATTCCTGATGAAGAGTTCGTCACGCTGGCCAAGGCCTTCGAGAGCCGTGGCATTAGCATGGATTCGGCCGATTTCTCAGAAGAAGATGTCTGGACGGCGCTGCCACGTGACAAGGTGTTGCTGGCCCACCGCGAGGAGGACTGGATTGCTTCAGACCCCCGCCCGGTCAAGGAGTGGTTCTTGGACGAGGTCGAGGCGAAGGGGGAGCAGTTCCGGCGCACGGTTCGATATCTCAAGGCCTATCGGGATTGGCATTGGGAAAGCGGTGGCCCGTCTTCGATTCTATTGATGGCCGCGGCGGCTCCTCTCTTCGAAAAGCACGGTGGTCGCGATGATCTGGCGCTGCTGACCGTCCTTGAAAAGCTGCCTGCGGTACTGCGCGGCGGGGTCAACAATCCTGCCGATAAAAGTGAGTCCCTGACCAAGCGACTTGGTGTGGCGGCTGTTGAAGAAGCGGCCAAAGCTTTTGAGTCGTTTGAGATCATGCTGCGCGGCGCTGTCAATGCGTCCAGTCCCTCGCAGGCATGCACTTGGATGCGCCAGGAGTTCGGCTCCCGCTTCCCGCATGAACCGGATCGGATCAAGATCGTCTCGGTCGCCGCCAGCATTGCATCTGCCCCGGCCATTGCCGGCCCCAGCGAATTGGTAGGGCGCTCCAAGGCCGGATGAGCGAGGTCAAGGATGTTATCGCGGCGTTTGCGCTCAGGGGCTTTGCCTTCGCTGGGAAGGCCCCTAACGGCTGGTTTCTTTTGCAGGGCCAGCTTAATTCGCCAACCGGGCAAGGCGTGCTATGTGAGATCCAGATCGATCCCGATCTGTTTGCCATCCCTAGGATCCGCCTTCTCGAGCTCCCAACAGAACTCTCCGGACCAGCAATCCCGCATCTGAATGGCGAAGGTCAGTTGTGTTACATCGCCTCTGGCTCTGTCGTCCTAGACATCTTCGATCCGATCGGCCAGGCATTGGCCTGCCTTGACCGTGCACAGCAGGTGCTCGTCCAGATCATGAAAGGTGAAATGGTCGAAGACTTGGCTGAAGAGTTCTTTGCCTACTGGGGTGGGAGCGGCTGGTGCTTGGCTGACATTCAGAGCAACCGCTTTGGCAAGATGAACTGCAATGTTGTTGAGACGAAGGACGGCAAGGACTTCTGGGTTGTAACAGACGAACCTGAGCGCACGAAAAAGAAGCTGACCGCCATAGGATTTAAGACAGATCTGCCCAAGGCAAGTTGCGTCCGGATCAAGACACATGCGCCGCCTCGTCCACTAGTTGGACACTGGCCACCCAAAATTGTGCGTGATGTGCTGGATTGGCAAAGCACACTGGATGCCAACTGTCGACGTAAGATTCACCGATGCATTTTGGAGGCAGAGAAGAACAAGGAGGATCACTTGCTCGTGATCATCGAGTCGCCGCTGATGACCTATTCTTTCGGCGTGTTCTTCGATCGCAGCAAACGAGCCCAATCCAGGAAGCTCGCTGACCGCCGAGATCTTACTTATCAGCTCCGGATCAAGCCGCTCTCAACGTCAAGGATTGACGACCGCTATCTGTCTGAACGCAACTCACCTAAGCAACTGACTCTCGCAGGAAAGAAGATTACGCTTGCGGGCTGCGGGACCATCGGCGGCTACCTGGCCGACATGCTGGTCAAGGCGGGGGCTGGAACAGGCGGAGGCGAGCTAACGCTCATCGATTTCGATCTGTTCATGCCACAGAACATTGGGCGACACCGGCTCGGATTTCCTAGCCTGCTCATCAACAAGGCCAACGCCATGACGGAAGAACTTCAGCGCATGGCGCCTGGAGCGCTTATCAAAGCCGTCCCGGGCGATGTAAGGACGGCCGCCTTGGATAACCTGGATATTCTGATCGATGCTACGGGTGAAGAAGCCCTGGGGCATTGGTTGACTGCTAAGTATCGCAGTCACACCGACATCATTACCATCTGGATCGAAGGACCAGGCACTGCAGTTCGTGGCTTACTGGCTCAGCGCGGTGCAGGCTCCTGCTTTCGCTGCGTCTGGCATCACACACGGGATGAGGCTTTCCCTTCTATCAAGGGACCACTCCCCCAAATTCATGCAGGACAAGGATGCGAGGGCCTCTATGTACCGTTTCCCGCTAGGGTCTCTGTCCAAGCGGCCAGTCTTGGAGCTGAGCTTGCAATTGATTGGGTCAACGGAGTCTTCAGCCCGTCATTTCGCACCCGCATCACTGATCAGGCGTTTGAGTTGGCAACTCCTGATTGCGATCTCCCAGCCCATGACAAGTGCCCTGTATGCGGTTCATGAGCGCATGGGGAACGGCAGATCGAAAGACCTTGGTGCATTTTTCTGAAGACACCTTGGTGGTGTTCAAGAGACACATCCAGTACAAGGCAACAGATTCGGAAGCTGGTGGCTTGCTGCTGGGCACGGTCCACGGTAACCATATGCTTATTGAGCAGGCAACCATTCCAACAAAATGGGATAAACGCTTCCGTACGATGTTCGAACGTATGCCGTTTGGCCATGGTGCCATCGCACTATCCAGATGGAATGCGAGTAGTGGAAAGGTGCGCTACTTGGGTGAGTGGCATACACATCCTGAAGACTATCCAACCCCATCGGGCTTGGACCGTTCGGAGTGGAATCGACTATCCCGCCTGCGCCAAGACGGGCGGTCGATGCTTGCCGCGATCGTGGGCAGGCGCAGTCTTTATGTCGAACTGGTCCCCGTTGAGGGGGAGGGACCACGGCTTGTGGGCGTTGAGTGATAGTGGTCTAGCACGTGGTCTTGTTATCTTACGGCCGCTTCTAGTCGCCGCGACCCAACTCGATCATCAAGGTATTGCCGATAGTCCGTGAGCTGCTGATCCCTGCCGTGCCGTCATCGAGCTTCAGGGAAGACACGCTCCACTTTATCTGACCGGAACTGGACTGGGTGTAGCTGATATCGAGCGCAAACTTGGCCTTCTTTAGAATCAGTTGCGGCGTATTCGACGTCTCGCATGTAAACCCACGACGCTCATCCACCCCTGACGTGCGCTCGGTAGTACGCTCCGCACAACTGGTTCCGGCATTGAGTGCAGCCAATAGTAGTGCGCCAAGCTCGTCCAGGTTATAGCGGCTGGTGCCGTCGAACGCCTCGAACTTTCTGGTTGGATCCGGAATGAGTTCTATCTCGAAGCTACTAGTCCTACCGTACTTGCGGGTGTACTCGGCCGAGATCAGCTTCAAGCTGGCGCCAATCGCCCCCTCCTGTGCGTTGGCCGCTGAGAATTTAAGAGTGGCGGACTTGATGGTGATGGGTGCCACGGCCTCAGCGATCTTGCACTCGTCCGCCGGGCTTGGGGCTTTGCCACAGAAGGCATTCGCCGCCTGAAGGTGATCAGCGCATAGTGCTGGCGCCGTTACGCCAGCGAATCCTGCGCACGCCTTGCGCGCATCGTCCACCTGCCCGGCACAGGCCGCTTTGTGCTTCTCCTTGGCCTCCTTGTTCTTGGTTTGGCAGATGTTAGAAAGCTGCTTGAAGAGCTCGGACCCTTGCCATCCGGGGTTGGCTGCCGTGGAGTCGATGGCATCCTGCACCGCTTGAATGACTACCTCGACGCTCGGGGCGTCCTTGGAGATGTCCACAGGCCTGTCGCGCTTGGAGAACAACCCGCATGCTGACAGCGTCAAGAATTCCACCCATCAGCGCAACCCTGCAAAAAAAGGTCATCGACTTCTCTCCCTGTAGTCTTTGACTCCCAAACGCAGGATGCGACCGAGATCGGCCAGGATCGGACATATCGAAGTGCGTAGCCCGTCGATGAGGGTCGAGCAGCTATGTGTGTGGATTCAGACGCGCTGAGCAGCTACTAGATACCCAAATTTGGTCAAGACTTGAAGGGCAATAGGTCAGCTTCCGTCTGCGCAATCAAGACGCGGGCCGCGTTGTCCGCTTGAACCCGATTCGTTTCAGCCACCTCGGTTGGTGTCGCGAGCCGGCGCGTCCAAGATCTCTACGCTATGCCGCGCCAATTGAAAGAAGACACGCTCAATCGTTTCTGGATCGAGCGCGATCTGCGAGGGCAAGATTGCGTCGTTTGGAGGCCGGGTGAGCACATCGTCCATCTCCTCAAGTAACGCTTCCTCATCCCGTTTCCGAATGAGGTCGTAGGCCCACGCAGCTCCCTCAGGCCTAATCCCAAACTTGCTCAAGCTGACCTGATAGTCACTCAGAGACTGATTGAACGCGTCTATCAGCGCGACAGCAAGCTCTTTCGACCTGCGGTGACCCATGTTCAAGGTGTCCGGATGTCGACATGCGCTGAAGGCCACGAACCATCGAAGGAAGATCTGGTCCTTGACCGAGCCCACTGCACCTAGCGTGTCCAAATTCGAGAACGCCTTCGCTGCCTTGGTCTCGAAGTGACCCGCCGCGCGCTCCAACGCATTCGAGGGGCGTCCCGCCGCGTCATAGACCGTGTAGAGCCAATCCTGGCTCATTAACTTCTTCGGGCCGACCCTCTTCGTGCGGTTGTCTTGTAGGGCCCAGACTTCTCCATTTCCAGCCTCGAAACGTCGCTGCCAGAACTGGGGCACGTAGTGTTGGTTCCGAGTTTCGAGCGGATCGTATTCGTTAGCGGGAGCCATTGGCCTACCTTACCTTTGAGGGGCCCATCTTACCTTCGAGCTCCGACGACAATGTCTGCTACGGGTCGGAGGCTGTCCGCTCAGCTGGGTTTTAGGCTGAGAACCGAAGAGTGTCGGTTCTGCAACGTCGGGCAAGGTCCCCTTCCGGCCAGCAGCGGACATTGGCCGTTGGCGCTAGATGCCACAACAAGTGACCTTGAGCATTGCTTGGCTTCCGGGGCTCTTCCCCGCCCCCGTAGAAGTCGGGCACACTGAAGCCCCCGCCCACGGGCCGGGTCTGCCCGGCTCTTTTCGGAACCGAGCGCACGCCCGTTGAGTATTACAAAGGAGCCAGCGCCATGGATGATCTCGGGATTGACTTCGTGGATGCGGCGCCTTGGTTCGCGCACGCCCAGGACCAGCCCTACGTACTGATTCGAGTGACCCCCGAGAATCTCGCTCTGCTGGCACAGCGGATTGGTGAGCTGTTGCGACGCTGCTACATCAATGACGCCGAGCTCGATGCGGCCGTATTGCGGCACAACCTGCTCCGCGCCGAGATCGTTGCATCGCGCCTCCCCGATGCCGGGTCGACTATGTCCGGTGATTTCGGCGAAGTGCTTGGCTACTTTTACCAAGCGACTCAAGCGCTACCGGCAGAGGCCATCGGTCCCAAGAAGTGGCGCCTCAAGCAGGATCGAACCAAGCCTGCACCTAAGTCCGATGTGGTGCACTTCATCATGCCCAACCGCCCGGACTCGAGCGAGGAGGACGCCATTCTGTGTTCTGAGGTCAAGGCGAAGGCCACGCGCGGCGACACCACGCCTATCGAAAGTGCCATCGCTGACTGTAAGAAGGATCGGACGAGCCGTCTGGCGAGCACGCTGGTCTGGTTGCGCGAGCGTGCCATGACGACCGACCTCGGCGACGTGGACATCCCGACGCTCAATCGCTTTATCAACGCGGTCGACCACGTCCCGATGGTCAAGCGCTATCGCGCCGTGGCCGTGATCTGCAACGCGCTTGTCGAGAACGAGCTGCTCACCGCTCCCGCTGTCGCCGATCCGGAGTTCACGCTCGTCGTGATCGCCGTGCCGGACCTGAAGACAACCTACACGGCAGCCTTCGCTGCCGCCCACGCGTCGGTTTGACCGTGCGCGCTTCTCTCCAGCGGTGGATTAACAACGCCGATACCGCGCGGCACCTTCGCTACTTCCGGTTTGCCCAACTTCCGATTGAGCTCGGGCCGATCGATCATCGGCTGGACGACTACTACATCTCCTTGGTCGGGGAGTTGTTCGCCAGCCTGCACCAGCCCGAGGTCGCGCCTGCGGACTGGGCACAGCTGGGCAATGCTTTCTTGCAGTTCTCGGCGGAGATGACGCCGGATCAGTTACGGGAGAGAGGCATTTCCGGCGAAGACGCGGCGCTGTTCGCCTCGGCCTCGTTCTACTTCGGCGACTTCCCGGCATCGGCGTATCTGGCGATGAGACGCTCGGTTCGGCCGGCCGACCCTGCTAGCCTTCGCGCCGCGTGCTACGACTTTTTGGCACGCCCGGAGGCGCTGCAGTCCGCGTTTGCTCGAGACCTTCAGGAGGCACTGAAAGTCGGGGCACTTGATCAAATCGCGTCGTGGGCCGCTGGGGCGCAGGAACACGAGTCCGTCGCGTTGGAGGACGGGCCCGAGGCGTGGATCGTGGCGCGCTTGATGACGCGATTGCTCACACGATTCCAGCAAACCAATTTGCGCGCGGTTCTGCCAGAAGGCGCGCATCCGTTCTGGACGCCGCTGATTCGATCTCTTGTCGATCGTCGGCCTTCCAACTGGGAGTTTTTTCCCTCGCAGATTCAAGCGATCCACGGCGGGCTGTTGACCAATGCCGACAGCTACGCGCTGCAGATGCCGACCGGCGCGGGCAAGACGACGTTATGCGAGACGTTGCTTTACAGGCACTTGTGCTCGCGTCCTCAGGACGTCGCCGTGTTGCTGGTGCCCCTGCGCTCCCTCGCCTCGGAACTGAAGGGGAGCCTGGTCGCTCGGCTCAATGCGATGGGCATACGCGCGCGGTGCGCGTACGGCGGGACGGTCCCGTCGGGGGATGAGGCCCATGGTCTCGACCAGATTCGCGCTATGGTGGCCACGCCGGAGACGTTGTCGGGGATCCTGAGCGCCGACCCCGCCTTTGCTCAGCGCATCTCGCTGGTGATCTGCGACGAAGGCCACCTGCTGGACGGGGACTCGCGAGGGATCGGACTCGAATTGCTGCTGGCGCGGATGAAGTCCCGCGCCGGGGCGGCGCCACGATTCGTGTTCGTGTCCGCGGTCGTGCCCAATATCGAAGAGATCAACTCCTGGCTCGGTGGCACCGACCAGACCGTCATCCGCAGCACCTATCGACCCGCGATCGCCGAGTTCGCCGTACTCCAACCGCTGGGTACCGGCGCAGCCATGTCTATCAGGCTGGCCATGCACCAGCATGAAGCGCCGGAGCGGCGTGTCACCTTGGATGGATTTTTGAACCGCGACAGCTTTACCTTCACCAGTGCGCGTACGGGACGCCGTAACACCTACGGGTACGCCTCGGTGAAGACACAGGCAGTCGCAGCGGCACGCAAAGTCCTGCCCATGGGCACGACTGCGATTTTTGCGGCCAACAAGCGCGGCGACCAAGGGGCAGAAGGTCTAACGCGAGAGCTGGTTGCGCAGCTGGCGCAACCGCTGACGTTGCCGGCACCGTCGGACTACGCGCAAGGCGCACTCGTAACACCTTGCCTTGCCTACCTGGAAACGGAATACGGCGCGGAGTGGATTGGCACACAGGCCGTGCGTCACGGCGCGGTGCTTCACCACGGCGATATCCCGCAAGAGACCCGCGAGGTTCTCGAAGCGTTGATCCGCGACAACGGCGTGCAGTTGGTGATCTGCACCAGCACACTCGCCGAGGGCGTGAACTTGCCCATTCGCAGCCTTGTTCTGTACTCCGTGCAGTGGCGAACCGCGGGTGGGCAGCCTCAAGCGATGCTCGCCCGCGACATCAAGAATCTGGTGGGTCGTGCGGGACGCGCCGGTGCCAACACCAAGGGCTTGGTGATCTGCGCCAATCCGGGCCAATGGGGGTTGGTGTTCCCGGTCGCTCAGCAAGGCCCCGGCGAGCCCGTGCGCGGGTCATTGATGAGCCTGGTCCGGGCTTTGGCCGACTACCTCGCACTCAATGGGATTGCGCTCAGCAACGACTTCCTCGAGTCCGAGGGAGCCGTCTACCCCGTCGTGGACGGCGTCGACTCCACGCTGATCGATCTGATCGCCGAAGAGATGGGAGAGGAAGTTTTTGTCGCTCGTGCCCGGGAGCTCGCAGAGCAAACCTTCGCGGCGCGCCAGCTCGAGCCCAGGCAGAGGGAACTGCTGCGCGATGTGTTCGCGCTCCGCGCTCAGCGATTGATCGGCCTTCGGCCTACCGGGCAGTTGGCGTGGGTGCGCGATGCGGGCGCGAAGGTGCGCATGCTGGCCTCGGTCTCGAATGGATTGTGGCCTGCGCGGCCTAATTGGGTAGATCCGGTTGATGCACTCGACGACGGCTTGCGGTTCGTCATCCTAGAGTGGGCCTGGTCGCACGCCGAACTGCGGAACGCGGTGGAGCAAGGCTTTCGCCTGGAGGCCGGCCACGCAGCAACGGAAAAGGCGCGTTTTTTCGAGATTGTCCGACTCTGGATGCGGGGACAGACATTCCTCGAGATCGCGCAACTCGTTCGGATGGACATTGACAACCTGCTTGCCGTCTATACCCGCGCCATTGCCTTCACTCTCCAAATGCTGGTCGAGCAAGGCTTGAGTCTGTTGGCGCGCCGTCTGCAAGCCGACGGCCTGGAGCTCGCGGCTAGCATATCTAATTTCACCCCGCAACTGCGTTTCGGCGCGCCGAATAACGCAGCACGGTTGCTCGCCGAATGGGGCGTGCGCCACCGCCGCGCCTACGTCGGATTGGGGAACGCCATCACCCAGCACGCGCCGATACCTGATCTGACGAATCTCAAGGTGAGCGCCCGCGAAAGTTTGCGCCAAGACCCTGACGGCTGGAACGCTTACCTGGGTGAGCTGGTCTACACGAATACGCTCAAGGACCTAGCCTGAGACAGCGGTGATCGGGCCAGAGCTAGACAGGAGTCGTCTGCATCAAGAATTTGCGGTCGGCCGCGCATATACGGCTCGGCGCGAGCAGATTCTTGCGTTCGGAGGGTCACTGGGCGCGCGCGACCCGGACGCATGGGGGGTGGGCAGGCGATTTTCGCGAAGGCAAAGATTGCTCTACGAGGCCCCGCAATGCGTCTACGGGCCATTTTGGACGATCGCGCAAGGCCGATTTTTCATAACTGTAAACGATGAGGGCGGGATCCCCCGCCACCCTTAAGGAGACGGTTATGAAGAATGATACATCCCGTTTGCGTGACATCAGCCGTTCGATCGCGGCCCACTGGACCTACGACCGGCGCATCCGCTGGTTCGCCTGGATCGATAGCCGATGGGTGCCGATGACACCGTTGGTCAAGGCATGGGCCTCGATGGACGAATGCCACACCTATCGTGCGCAAGGCAGGCTCGAAGTGCTCGGCATTCGCGTCCGCCGAGCCGGTCGCAAGCTGTCCCGCAAGTGGCAGCGCCGATTCCGGCGCCGGATCATCGCGGTGTAATGCATGCAACTCGACGCGCCGGCCATCGGGTCGGCGCGCCGAGTTACACGCGTCGAAAGTTGTCATAAAAGAGACCGGACACTAGAAGCAGTCTAGCGTGGTCGAGCTCCCACCCTACTGGTCCGGCCCTGCCGCGGTCGCCATGAATTGCTGGATGTCCGTTTCGGGTCGAAAGCCGCCTTCATCGCCTTATAAAGTAGTCCTCTCATAACGCTCCTAGCTTGCCGGGCGCCCATCATCCCGGCAGAGTCAATCCAAGGCATGGATCGACTAGCGTGTCCGCGCTCTGGTTCCCTACGTTCAGCATAGGCCATTCGCGGTACTCCACTAACGATGGCGTGCGCTCTAAAGCGCCGAGAGGTTCGATACCCATGTGACGCATGCGCTCGATCAGTTCTTCCAGCACGTCGTTCTTGCGGAGAGACCAAGTCGAGGCGAAGCAGCGCCAGAATACCCAGCCGGCGCGTTCGAGGATTCGCTGCCGCTGCATGTCGGCCTGCCAACGATCGGGACCGTGGAACTCATCGCCGTCGCATTCGATTGCCAAGCGCACGTCGTCCGCACCTTCGACCACCATGTCAATGCGGAAGGCGCCGACCTTGACCTGCGGTGTGACTCGGTAGCCACGATTGAACAGTTCGGTGTAGACATGGCGCTCAAAGCCGGACTCGCATAGGTCGATAAGACTCGAGTGCTCGTCGTTACTCTCCATCGGCTTACTGAAATGCTGCAGCAGCGTGCGACGAATGTCAGCCGTCGACAACTCGTCGAGCCGCACCGATCGCACCAGGTACATCCGGTCGCGCGCGCGGCTGGCGGCGACGTTGAAACGCTGCTCAAACATGTTGCCGGAAAGCGCGTGGTGATTGCGACTGTCCGCGACCATCGACAGGAACATGATGTCGCGCTCGCTGCCTTGGAACACCCGGGCGTCGCCGCACTCGAAGCGGCGGCGCAACAGTTCAGCGGCGTCACACCGGCTGCGGACCAACGTATCGACCAATTGAGCCTGGTCTGGGCCGAGCAGCGACACGACTCCAAGCGTTCGGTGCCGCAGCTTTGGGTTGCGTAGGATGGCCTCGATCTCCGCGGCGATCACTTCGGCTTCTTGCCGGTTCGCATCCTTCTTGCCGCGCTCGCCAGTAGTGACGTAGATGTCGACCAGCGGCGGATCCAGACGCTCTGAGGCCTTCGGCAACCGCAGCGGTTTGATCTGGTCCTTGTAAATGTCCGATTGCTATAGGCGATGATGGGATGTACGCAGCGGAAGTGCTCCGCAAGCATCACCTTTTGGGCCGCGAAAACCGTGGAGGCAATGTCGTATAGCGACTTCTCCGGTGTCAGGTCCGCAGCGTATACTTGGTCGGCCAGAAAGCGCTCGCGGAGTGATTGGATCTTCGCCGCTGAAATGAAACCGCCCTCCGGCGAAACCTGCTTGTCATCGCCCACTACCAATATCTGTTTGCCGCGCAGTACGGCCGGCAACGCCCACAGGTTTGACTGGCTAGCCTCGTCGACGATCACCAGATCGAAGGCGCCCAAGTGGGCGGGCATGCTTTCGGAGACCTTGGCATGGCTCATGATCCAACACGGGATCGCGCCCTGGGCTTCCTGCATCGCCTGCTGCGCATCCCGACGGTAGCGCGTGGCATTGGGGCCGGTGCCCTGCCCGATCCTGCGAATAGCGGTACGGTAGGTTTCGAGTGCCGAAAGCACCCTGGCCGATGCTTGGGACTTCGCTTCCAACCATGCGGAGCGTGCCACCAGCCGCTCGTACTGCTGCGCAAGCAACCTCTCCAGATCGCGACGCCGGGCAGACAATGCCAACAATTCGTCTCGCGCGTCGATGCTGTCCAGATGATGTCGGATCCTCGCCCAGTTCCAAGCGTCACGCCAGGCGATGGGCAGCACCTCGTCTTCGCCGGTAGCTGGTAATGCCTGCGTGCGCAGACGTGCAGCCAGCTTCTGGCCGCCCGCAGACTCTACCCGACGGCAAAGTTCGCCCACAGTGGCGATAGGGTGTGCCAGAACTTCGATGCGTTTGATCTCGCCAATCAGTTCTGCATAACGGGCGACGGCGCGTTCCGTCTTTACGTCCGGATTGCCCAGTTCCGTGGCGACGAACGCGCGTAGGTCTTCGGCGACAGGCCCATTTGTTCCGGCTAGCTTCTCTTGAAGGATCGCCAGTTGGGTCGCGGCCGCAGCCAGTTCCGCGCGCGTCAGGTGCTGCAGCAGTTGGGTCCGGATGATCGCCAGCTCATTGGCTCTCCCCGCAAGCTCTTGCTCAGGCGGTGTCTCGAACACGCGCCCCGCCATCAGAGGCAATTGCACATCGTGCACGGTGGCCAGCGTGTGGACTTTCATCGCGGCCTGCGCTGTCAGCTCGGTGGAACGCATCGTCTCCACGGTCCCCGTCACCAGAGGTATCGAGAGCAGCTCGGCGAACTCGTTCCAGCGCACGCTGAAGGAATGCACTCGCGCATGCAACTCCAGATAGCGTTTCACATGATCCCAGTCGTCTTGGCCGGCCGGTGGCTGGCCCGAGACGCGGATGGCGGCGACCTGAGACTTAACGTCGCCAGCGCCGAGTGTGAACAGCCCGAACGGCTTGCCCGTCTCGCTCGCTTTCTCGACAGCCTCCCGGACCTTCGGATGGCCGAGCGCGTCAGCCGGCATCTGGACCGGCCTCTGCAGGAATGCGGCTCGAGCCTTGGCCAATTCCTCGATCTCGCCAAACAGTGCTTGGAGGGCATCCCGCTCGCTAGCGAACTCGGGGCGTCGGCACTTGCTGCGTAATTCGAAGACCCAGACGCTGTCCAGCGTTTCCAGTTCGCGGACGATGCTGATCACAGTCTCGACGGAGGCGAGTAGGCGCCGCGCTTCCTCCAAGACTTCCGGCGTCGTGGCGCGCAGAGCGCGGAGTTTTCCGCCGTCCTGCGCGTCGTCGATCTGGCGCATCCCCACGAGCGCGTTGTGCAGGCGCTCAACGGTCTCGGTGGGCAGCAGCGCCTGGCTCGATGGCAAGCGGGCGTTAACATAGTGCAGATCGGATCCGAGGCGCCGACGTGCGTCACGAAAGGCCTGCGCGTCCGCAGCTGTGAGTGGGGGCGCATGCTCGGCCCCAAGCGTAAGCGCATCGTCGAACCAGCCGTGCAACGCTTGGCCCTCGATCACCATCTCAGCCATCTTTTGCGCGCGCATCAACACGCCATCGACCTCAATGTTCGCCAACTGCTGCTCGGCGATGGCATTCACCCGGCGATCGATGACGGACACCTCGCCATGTGCGGCGTCGATCTGCTGCTTGCAGCGCTCGATCTCCTCTTGGGTGACGCGCGGATTGAGCTGGGACAGGTTGTGGATGATGGCCTCAATCGAAGTCTGGAACTGCCGCATACCCTCCTTGTCACCTGACAGAAGGGCCACGCTGAGCGGGCGCACCTCTTCGGGTATCTTCGACTGCAGCACCTCCAGGGCATGCTCACCCTTGGAAGTCACCAGAACCTTGCGGCCGGTCGCGAGGTAATGACAAATGATATTGGCGATGGTGTGAGTCTTGCCGGTGCCCGGCGGCCCCTGAACGGCCACGCCTGGAGCGCGCTCCAGCATCTCCACGATCGTTTCCTGCTCTTGGTTGTAGGGCAAGGGGAAGTACAGTTCCCGTGGCTCGCCCTGCCTGCGGCCTCCACCGCACATGCCTCGGAACGAGATGGCCTCGTAGCGGATCACCTCATCAGAGGGAGGCGTTACCAGGGCTAAGGGGCCCGCCGGAATCGGGTCGCCGACCTGCAACCGAGCCTTGAGCCGGCGGATGTCCTCGACAAGGAAGTTGCTCGACCGCTCCCGGACCAGCAGCACCCAGCGAGGGGTGACCACCAGCTCTGGACCCGGCATGGGCAGTCCCCGGAGGACCGGGTCATAGCGACCCTCCCCGCTGAGGTTGCCCGCGGCCAGTTTGAGGATAGGCTCGAAACTGCCGATGTCGAACGGCGTGACTGGGTGTTCATCATTCCGGGCAAGCAGATACCGGGCTTGCTTCTCAACCTCTGCGGCGCCCATGACTTGGCAGGCACCGAACGCATCGAACTCAAGACGGGGCGAAACCGATCGGGGGCGGACAGCGATGCGATGGGTCTGTGGATCGAGTTCGATCTCAACCACCTGGGTCAGCAGCGGGTATTGGAAGTCAATGGCGTCGGGGGTGGCGGTTCCGCTCTCCGTCACTTGCCCTGGAAACTGCCAGGCGGAAATGCCGATGCCCCAGACCAGTTCTGAGGGCTTCGAGGTCTCCTCAGCTTCCAGCCGTCCTTTGAGCATGAATAGGTCGCCGTAGAGCGCGATCGACCGGCGTCGCGGCGTCTCACCTTCGGCCCAAGCCTGCCACAACTGCTGGAGTTGGCGTAGCGCTTCGGCAACTGCGTCTCGACGCTCTCCGTCAGCTTGCGCTGCACGCTCGGCCCCCAGCGTGCGGACCTCGGTCGCATAGCGGTGCTTCAAAGCTGTTTCGTTGGGTCGCGGCGCTGGACCGCTTGGATCATCAGAGATCGCAATGAGCTCACGTAGCGTCGGGTCGCCGGAGCGTGGCGCGGGTCGCGCCTCCAGCCGCTGCACTTGGAGCCAGATGTGGTCGCCCTCGAGCTTGATGTCCAAGTCGACACCTGGCAACGCGGCGAGATCATCCTGAAAGCGCCGGAACACTGTGGTACCCGACAAAGTGTAAGCGCGTGGGTCAATGTCCTTGCTTTGTTCGACTACGTAGTCCAGTAGCCTGCTAAGCAGTCCGTGTTGTGGCGTGCCAGCCATGAGTCTCCCCCTCATTTATCAAGCAGCATACCCCTATCCCCCAACCCCAAATAATCTTTGCGTCACCCTGCGTCACCCTGCGGCAGCACCGTAGGAGCGTTCCTGACGCTGCTGCGCTCATATTCCGAGTGCCCGATTGATAAAGGGACTGGGCCCGGTCGGTTCTTTCCTCTACCTAGCCTTCACGATGGTAAAGCCCGATGCCCGTCGTGGGGCAATCGGTACCGTCCTCGCCGATCCCATAACACTAGGGCGCGATATGCCCGATTCGCCTCTGGATACTTGTTCCGCGCAAACGCATCGACAGGCTTCTCCAGCTCCACAGCAGTCCGCCGCATCAACGTCTTACGGTCAATCGAAGCACCCTCCAGCTCCCAAAGGACCCGCATGATCGCTGCCTGCGCCGGAGTCAGGGCAATGGGCGTCTCCTCGCCCGGCAGGGTCACCTCCCGGAAGTCATGCGAGAACGGCCCGTGTCGGCGCAGGGTCAAACGGCCTCGTCGGCGACCAGGCCGCCGCCACGCAGGCGGAACGCGGCGGGCAGGGGGACGAGGGTGGCTGGGACACCAGGCAGGAAGACCCGGTCCGTGGGCGAGGTCGTCACGATGACGGCCTGAGTTTCGCCGACGTGGGTGGGCCAGGTGGCCAGCAACACCTTCTGGACCATCATGTCTCCCAACTGCTGCCCGAAGAGGACCCTGCGGCGCTGGGCGGCGGTGCCGATTCCAGACCCGGCCGGGCACCATCATCCATGCCGGCTCGCCGGCCAAGCCCAATGCCTGCGCGATGCGTCGCCGCAACCAGTCGCCGTCGGGCGAGAGCCTCTGCATGTCCTTCAAGGCCAACGCGACTTGTCCGCACTCACTGCAGAATGCCGACCCTGCGGTAATCACGCGAACGCTGCGGGCCTCGCACCGCGGGCAGATGATCGCCTGCGCCCGGGCCGGCACGAGCGCGCCCAATGCCTGCAACTGTTCCAGTCGCTTGCGTTCTGAAGCATTGGCAAGCGCCGGCGCAATGGTGGTACGCCCCTGTTCGATGCAGGAGGCCAACAACTCGAGTGAGTCCATTGCGCATCAGACCGTGGTCTGCAGAGAAGGACTCGCGTGCGAGCCGTGATCCGGGGTCAACCGCCAGTGATTCATCCATGACTCGAACTGCGCGCTCGTGCTGGTATCGAACTCGCCCAGGTTGCTACCGCCGCGTCGCCGCAGTGCCAGGACCACCGATCGACCGATCGCTTGGCCCGGCTCGGGAAAGAACTCGACGCTCAGTTTGGCCGCAACTACGCGGAAGCGATCCTGGTGCATCGGATTCTCGATCGGCATCCAGTGCTCCAACAGGTCCAGCACGCTGATGCGTACATCGCCCACGGGTGCCTTGATCGCGATCTCACCGCCAGTCGCCTCGTCAAGCAGGGTTGCCTCATACAGGCGCACGCTGTCCACGACCAGGGCGTCGGGCAATGAGAGCGGTTGACGCAGGGTATCGAGAGGCATGGGTTCGGCGAGTTGAACTTGCAGTCCGCGTAAGCGGACGGCTTCATCGAAGAGATCGCGGTGGCGCAGGTACATCCACATCGCGCATTGCGGCGGAGCGTCCGGCAGGTGCAGCGCGTTCACTCGGCCGGGCCGGGCCTTATTCACCGCGCGCAACGCCTCGAGATCCGCCTCGTCGGCCAGCAGGGCGATGTGACGCATGCTGGCCAGGATGCAGTCCCGCACCGGGAAAGGCGCACGCTCGATGGCCGTTGCGATTCGCAGCGTCTCGTAGGAGTAGTCGTCCGTGTCCACGACAC
The DNA here is from genome assembly GCA_041741075.1 of Lysobacterales bacterium. Taxonomy (GTDB): domain Bacteria; phylum Pseudomonadota; class Gammaproteobacteria; order Xanthomonadales; family Ahniellaceae; genus 0-14-3-00-62-12. The sequence goes on along the minus strand of JBGSKT010000343.1, from coordinate 1,416 downwards.
CGAACTGCAGCGGCAGGCCGCACTGTGCCAGAAAGTCGAACAGGACTTCTTCCGGCGGGATTTTCAACAGCAAATTTAAATGCACTACCGAGCTGGACACGTTCCGTCTCCAGCGCAAACCCCGACCCCACGTCGACGATCCCCTTCGCCGACAAAGCGCACCGCAGATCCACGCTTGTTCACTATCGACATACTTACGATCCGGATTGTAGAACGCGTGTCACTGTTGTCAATCGCCTGAAGTCATAGGCTGATAAAATTTACACATTCCTGTTTCTGCGCCGTACAGCGGCGCCACCCCACCAAGGGAGAAAACGAATGGCAACGGCACTCAGCCTCCGATTGCGCCGGCTACGTAAAAGTTCAGGCATGACCATGGAGGGATTGGCCAAGGCGGCCGGCATCAGCAAGAGCTACATTTGGGAACTGGAGAATCGCGAAGTTCCACACCTGTCGGCGAAGGTCCTGGTCGATCTTGCCAAAGCCCTGGGTGTCACCACGCAAGACCTACTGGGCGAACCGCCGCCAGTGAAAGCGTCTCCCGAAGACCTGAGGTTCTTCCGCAAGTACATCAGCATGGATCGAGCCGACAAAGACCGGCTCAGAAAAATAGTCGATCTGTTCGGCCAGCCCGTCGCCAAGCGCGCTGGGCGTGGGGGGTAACCCCAGACTTCGATTTAGCGTCCGGAACCCAGCATTGGGGCCGCGCTTCTCACTGCCCGTGGCGTCATGGTGGAAGATTTTAAGTGTGGCTCTTGGCAGGCATTGACCCCATAAAACCGCTCTCCCGAGACCAAGCGTAAAGCACTGATTTTCAAGGAAACCGAAAATCATCGCTTGCACTTGACAAGCGAGAAGTCCAAGGGAACGGAGAGGAGAGAGGGAAAAGTGGCGATTTTTTCGCCAAACGAGGCGATGGGCCATGAAGGCCGAGACCAAGGGAAAAACGCGAAACCCCTGCGAAATGCAGGGGTCGTCGGGTCCGCAGAGAGCGGTTGTCTTAGTTGAATTGGGCTGGAGGCAACCGAATACCGGGCGTAAGTGCATGATTCGATGATCTATTTGCGGCTACTTTAGACAAAGTTACTCACAAACGTACTCACAATTCGTGCCGCTGCCCCTATCGCCTCTCGGCATGCCGATGTGAGCGCTCGCCGTTCGTCAGATCGCCGTGACACGGGCGGGGGAGGGGCGCCGATCCGGTGACGCAACGCGGGGAAGTGCGCGGATCGGGTGTTCGGCCTGCCGCACAGCCCGGGGCCGCCCACGGTCGCCGTCTGCGGATCGTCGCCCTCGCGAAATACGGCCATGAACACCGGCTCTGGCTCGGCCGTCACGGCCTGGAGGCGCACCAGTGCGCCATCGATAGTGACGACAATATCTTCCGTCGCGCCTGGCTTCGCGTCGACCTCGGTG
>JBGSKT010000342.1:0-1631 GCA_041741075.1 Lysobacterales bacterium | reverse complement strand
GCGGGTCGCTGACGGCACCCTGTCCGGCAAGCTCGCCCGCGAAGTGTTCGCCGCACTGTGGGCCGGGGCCGACAGCGTCGAACAACTGATCGCCGAGCGCGGTCTGGCCCAGATCAGCGACGCCGCCGCCCTGCTCGCGGCGATCGACCAGACCCTCGCCCAATTCCCCGATCAGGTCGGCAAGTTCCGCGCCGGTGACCAGAAGATCTTCCAGTTCCTGATCGGCCAACTGATGCGCGCGACCCAAGGCAAGGCCAACCCGGCCGTCCTCAACCGTTTGCTGCGCGAGCGTTTGGGGTGAGGAAGGGCGCTTGCGCATTGCCCCCAGGCAATGCGCGCCCGACCGAACGACCGGCATGGATGCCGGGATGGACCGCTGCACCCGAGACGGTTCGTGCCTAAAACTATCGGCCGTGGGGCTGATTTGGCGCTTCGACTTCGCGCTGGCGCGCTACGCTCAGCGGGAACGGTTCCAAAACCGGCTCCAACTCCCCTCCTCATGCACCACCGCCCATCCGATGCCCGACGCCACCACCATCGTCGCCACCGCCACCGCCGCCGGGCACGCCGGGATCGGCATCGTGCGCCTGTCTGGCGGGAATGCGCGCGCGATCGCCGAGACGATCTGCACGCGCCGACTGCGACCGCGGCACGCGCACCTGGTCCGCTTCCACGACGCCGACCGCCAGCCGATCGATCAGGGCATCGCCCTGTTCTTTCCGGGGCCGCACTCGTTCACCGGCGAGGACGTGGTCGAATTGCAGGCGCATGGCGCGCCGGTGCTGCTTGCACAATTGAACCGCGCCGCGATCGTGCTGGGCGCGCGCCCGGCGCGGGCCGGCGAGTTCACCGAACGCGCCTTCTTGAATGGCCGCATCGATCTGGCCCAGGCCGAGGCGGTCGCCGACCTGATCGCCAGCCAATCCGAAGCGCAGGCGCAGGCCGCGCTGCGCTCCTTGACCGGGGTGTTCTCGGCACGGGTCCAGGCGCTGCAGTCGGGGCTGGAGCGGCTGCGCCTGTGGATCGAATCGGCGCTGGATTTTCCGGACGAGGAGATCGATTTTCTGGCCCCCGCCGGATTGCTTGACCAACTCATCGGCCTGCGCGCCGAGCTGGCCGGATTGCTGGCTTCGGCGCGTCACGGACAGCGGCTGCACGACGGACTGCACGCGGTCTTGCTCGGCCGTCCCAACGTCGGCAAATCCAGTCTGTTGAATGCCTTGGCAGGGGGCGAACGCGCGATCGTGACCGCCATTGCCGGCACCACCCGCGACCTGCTGCGCGAGACCATTCAGATCGACGGAGTGACCCTGACCCTGGTCGACACCGCCGGACTGGGCGATTCGTCCGACCCGATCGAGCAGGAGGGTGTGCGCCGCGCCCGGGCCGAGCTGGCCAAGGCCGATCTGGCCCTGATCGTCATCGATGGCACCGATGCCGATGCCGCGCGCGCGCTCGCCGCGGAAGTGCCACCCTCGGCACGGCGCGTATTTATCCACAACAAGATCGATCTGGTCGGCGCGGCGGCGACTGCCGCCGACACCGCGATTGCGCAGATGCAGAGCCCAGACGAAATCGAATTGCACCTGTCGGCAAAAAACGGCGCCGGCATCGATGCCTTGCGCGCCGTG
>JBGSKT010000341.1:0-1721 GCA_041741075.1 Lysobacterales bacterium | reverse complement strand
GGGCGCGCGGTCGCCGTGCACTATCGCCGCCGCGGCGCGGTGCTGCGGGCCGAGCTCAGCCGTGAAGTGATTCTGTCCGGGGGTGCGATCAACTCGCCGCAATTGCTGATGCTGTCCGGTATCGGTCCGGCCGCCGAGCTTGCTCGGCATGGCATCGATGTCGGCCTGGACCTGCCCGGGGTCGGCGGCAATCTGCACGACCATCTGGACGCCAGCATGGTCTATCGCTGCACCCAGAAGATCACCTACGACAAGATCAGCGAGGTACTGGCCGGGCTGCGCTATTTTTTATTGCACAGCGGTCCCGGCACTTCGAATATCGCCGAGGCCGGCGGTTTTGCCCGTACCGCATTGGCGCCAGACGAGCGCCCGGACGTGCAGTTCCATTTCCTACCGGCGATTCTGGACGACCATGGCCGCAACCGGATCGACGACTACGGCATGACCCTGCACGCCTGCCACCTGCAACCCAGGAGCCGCGGCCACCTGCAACTGGCCTCGGCCGATCCGGCCGCCAAGCCGCGCCTGTTTGGCAATTATCTGAGCGACCCCGAGGGCTTCGACCGGCGTACCCTGGTCGAAGCGGTGCGGCTGGGCCGGCGGCTGATGCGGGCCAAGGCCTTCGACGCCTTTCGCGGTGATGAACTGATTCCCGGCGATGGCGACGATTCCGAAACCGCGATCAACGCTTTTCTGCGCCGACGCGGCGAGACCGTATACCACCCGGTCGGCAGTTGCCGCATGGGCACCGGCAGCGACGCGGTGGTTGATGCCGAACTGCGCGTACACGGGGTGCAAGCGCTGCGCGTGGTCGATGCCTCGATCATGCCGCGAATCGTATCCGGCAATACCAATGCGCCGGTGGTGATGATCGCCGAAAAGGCCAGCGAGATGATTCTTGCGGGTTCGGAGGACCGGTGACAGAAGACAGAAGACCGTCGCCCCGGTCCTGCGACAAACGCAGGACCGGCCGCGCTTTGCGCGAGCCAGGGCCCAGTGGTGGGTCTGCGACATCCTGATGGACTGGGTCCCGGCCTTCGCCGGGACGACGCCATTCCGTCCTCAGTCTGCTGTCCGCTGTCCTCCGAACAGCGGCAGCGGACAGTGCAGCACGGCGCTGACCACACGCAGCAGTTCGGCTTCGGCCACGGCCACGTGGCCATCGCTGGCGATGGTGATCACCATCGCCTCGATCAGCAGCTCCTTGCCGGCACCGTCCAGTTGATTCAATTTCGACAGCGCCTGATCGAGCGCGCCGCGCCAGTCGTCCGGCCGGCGAAAGGGCTGGCCACTCTGATTGATGGCGTGCATGCCGGCGATATAGGCGCGCTCGGCCTGCACCGTATCGTCGTGGCCGAAAGCCGCCAGCACGGCGAACAGCGCAGCGGTTTCCTGCTGGCAGTGGATCAACTTGCGCCGGCCGAGCACCCGTGCGTGCGCGGGGTCGAGCAGGTCGGTGGTCTGGCTACCGAGCAGGCGGGCCAGGCAATATTCGAACAACTGCACCTCGCCGTCGGCGTGGATCAGCGCCTCGATCAGCGCCTTGAAGCGGACCAGGTCGGCATGCGGAAAACGGCGCAGCGCCGGAAACGCCATCGCCGCCAGCGGCAGGCGCTGCATCGGGTGCAGGCCGGTCAGTTCAATGCGCCAGTGACTGCACTGGCTGGCGATGCTGCTACCGAGGGCGTGCGCGACCATTTCGATCTGGCCGCTGCCGATAG
>JBGSKT010000340.1:0-5012 GCA_041741075.1 Lysobacterales bacterium | reverse complement strand
GCCGAGCCGACGCCGGCGGTGCCTGCGCCGGTACTCGCAGCTACCCCCGAGCTGCGCGCGGAAGTCGAGAGCGGCCTGTCCCAGGTCGGCTTCCACCTGGACGACGTTCAGTCGGTGATCACCCGCCTGTTCGACGACGAGCGCGCCAGCCATAGTGATGACACCGCCACGCTGACCGAAGTGGCGCAGCGGCTGCGCGCCAAGACCCGCTTTGGCGAAGAAAGCGGCGAAGGCCGCGAGCGGCCGGGCCTGACCCGGCCGGATCTGGCCGAGCCGCTGACCCCGGCGCAACTGCGCATCGTCGAAGAGTTGAAAGGCGTGCCCTATGGCACCTGGTTTGAAATGCTGGCCAGCAATGGCGACTGGCAGCCGCGCAAATTGAGCTGGTTCAGCCCCTTGAGCGGCCGTTGCCTGTTCGTCAACCAGCGCGGTGCCCGCGCCGAGGAGATGTCGATGGAAACCCTGGCCCGCGAAATCGCAAGCAAGCGCGCCCGGCTGATGCCGGCGAAGACCGAAAGCCTGATCGATCGTGCCTGGAACGCCATCCAGAAGTCGCTGAAGTCGTTTACCGGTGGCGGCGAAGCGGGTGTCGCCAGCCCATGAACGATGTCCGCCGCAATCCACGCATACCGGTCGACGATCACCTGCCGGTACAAAACACCATCACCAACCAGCCGATGGGCCGGATCGGCAACCTGTCGATTGACGGCATGATGCTGATCCAGAATCGGCCTCCGCGCGATGATGCGCTCTACCAGGTCAGCTTCCCGCTGCCCGATGCCCAGGGCCACACCCAGCCGATCGAAATCGGCATCCACGAAACCTGGACCGAGGATGCCAGCGTACCGGGGCAGATCTGGTCGGGCTTCGAAATCATCGACATCGCCGAGAACGATCGCCAGCGTCTGCTGCGCTACCTCGATAGCCGCGGGCCGCGCTGAGTCGCCCGGTTCTATCCTTCCGATCTGGAAATCGCATGGACACCGATCCGGCCGCGCTCTATCCCGCCCATCTTGCCACTCTGGTCGAGCGCGCGACCCGGGCGCTGGCGCTTGGCGGCTTTGACCATCTGCTGATCGCCGCCGGGCGACTGCGCTACCGATTTCTCGACGACGCGCCTTATGCCTTCGTCGCCAATCCGCATTTCAGGCACTGGCTGCCGTTGACCGCGCACCCGGATTGCTGGATCGCGTTCACTCCGGGGCGGACGCCGGTGCTGGTCTATTGCCAGCCGGACGACTACTGGCACGAAGCGCCCGCGGCCCCGGCCGGCTATTGGCTGCCGCATTTCGATCTGCGCCTGATCCGGGAACCGGCCGAAGCGCGCGCCGAGCTGCCGAGCAGTGGCCGCAGGGCGATCATCGGCGAAGACAACAGTGCGCTCGCCGATCTGCTGCCGAACAACCCGGACGCGGTGCTCAACCCGCTGCACTACGCGCGCGCGCAGAAGACGCCATACGAACTCGCCCTGCTGCGGGCCGCGTCGCTGCGGGCCGCCCGCGCACACCGGGTCGCCGAGCAACACTTTCGGGAAGGCGCCTCCGAACTCGACATCCACCGCGCCTACTGCGCCGCCAGCGGGCACACCGAGTCCGAGCTGCCCTATGGCAACATCATCGCGCTCAATCAACACGCGGCGATCCTGCATTACCAGCATAAGCGCAGCGAACGACCGCCGCAGTCGCGGTCTTTTCTGATCGACGCTGGCGCACAGGTCCACGGCTACGCCGCCGACATCACCCGCACCTACGCCGCGGACGCGGGCGAATTTGCCGAGCTGATCGGATCGCTAGCCCAACTGCAGCAGAATCTGTGTGCGATGGTGCGGCCCGGGCAGGCCTATCCCGGAATCCATCTGGCCACCCACGCCGGAATCGCGGCGATCCTGCGCGCGCACGACCTGGTGCGGATGGAAGTCCAGTCGATGGTCGAAAGCGGCGTGACCCGTAGTTTTTTTCCGCACGGCGTCGGCCATCTGCTCGGCCTGCAGGTACACGATATCGGTGGCTTCATGGCGAGTGCCTCCGGCGGCGTGCTGGACAAGCCGGCCGGGCACCCGTACCTGCGCCTGACCCGCACCCTGGAAACCGACTTCGTGGTGACCATCGAGCCCGGCCTGTACTTCATCGACAGCCTGCTGGCCGATTTGCGGCAAGGCCCGCATACCGGCGCAGTGAACTGGGACAAGGTGGATCGGCTCCGCCAGTACGGCGGCATCCGCATCGAAGACGATGTGCTGGCGACCAGCGACCAGCCCGAGAACCTGACCCGCGATGCTTTTGCCGCGCAGTTGTAGGAGCGACGGCACGTCGCGACCTGGCTGGTTGTAGGAGCGACGGAACGTCGCGACCTGGCTATCGAAGTGGCAGTCGCGACGTGCCGTCGCTCCCACAGACATCCTCCCCACTGCCATCCCTACAAACGATCCAGCGCCTGAGCAAGATCGGCGACCAGATCGTCGGCGTGTTCCAGTCCAATCGACAGCCGCAGCAGGTTTTCCGCGCTGACTTTGGTCGGGTGCTCGACCGACCAGCGGTGCTCGACCAGCGATTCGAAGCCGCCCAGCGAGGTCGCGTTGAGAAACACCCTGAGCGACCCGGCCACCGCAATCGCGGCAGCGCGGCCGTCGCGCAGGGAAAACGACAGCATCCCGCCGAAGCCGCGCATCTGCCGGCGCGCGACGGCGTGGTTGCGGTGGCCGGGCAGGCCCGGATAGTTGACCCGCTCGACCTCGGGCCGGGTCGCCAGATACTCGGCCACCGCCTGGGCGTTGGCCGCATGGCGTTCGACCCGGACCGCCAGCGTGCGCAGTCCGCGCAGGGTCAGCCAGGCATTGAACGGCACCATCAGCCCGCCGTGCATGCCCCTGAAGGTTTCGACCTGGTCGAACCGGGCATCGCGTTCGGCAAAAATCAGCGCGCCGCCCATGACATCGCTGTGCCCGCCGAAATACTTGGTGGTCGAATGCATCACCACATCGGCGCCGAGCGAGATCGGATTCTGCAGCACCGGCGTGGCAAAGGTGTTGTCGACCACGAGCAGTGCGCCATGACGCCGGCAGGCCGCGGCCACGGCGGCGATATCGCCGACCGTGAGCAGCGGGTTCGATGGGGTCTCCAGCCACACCAGCCGGGTCGCTGGCCCGATCGCGGCGACGAAGCGCTCACCATCGGCGTGGTCGAGCTCGCGCACCACAAAACCATTCGGCGCGAGAAAATCATGCGCCAGGGTGCGCGTGCCCTGGTAGACATCGGTGCCGATCAGCACCTCGCCACGGACCTGCAGACAGTGCATCAAGGCCGAGATCGCGGCCATGCCGGAGGCAAAACAGAGCGCCGCGCGGCCACCCTCGATCGCCGCCAGAACGGTCTCCAGTGCCAGCCCATTCGGATGCCCGCCGCGCTGGTATTCGAATCCGGCCGCAGCGCGCTCGCCGGCCGCGCCATGCACGAAGGTGGTCGACAGCTGGATCGAATCGGCCACCGCACCGGTGTCGGCCGGTGGCGACAGCGCCGCATGGACCAGCAAAGTCTCGAGTTTCATGGTGGTTGAGAGGGTGATGGGCGATCCGCACAGCATAGCTGCTCGGCCCCGACGCCGATCCGTCAACACCATTCGCAGTCAACACCATTCGCAGGTCGGGTTTCAACCCGACTGGGCCAGGCCGGCGCCGGGCACCAGCGGCCGTCCATGGCCGCACTTTCCCACATGCGTCCGAGGCCGGTGCGCATCGGTCGTATGCATCCGACTCCGCAATCTCAGGGCTTGGTTGCGCAACTGAGTTCGTGGCCGTCCCAGGTGCAAGTCACGATCAGGCTCGCGTAATGCGTGCTGGAACAGCGGACCTGGGTACACATGAAATCCAGAAAGGCCTGGGCATCGTCGTTGCCATCGACCCGATCCAGACGAAAAATCTCGCCGAGGCGTGGCCCCTCGCCAAGCTCTGGAATACGGTTGCCGTTGGCATCGCGCGCGGTGTCTTCGACATACTCCGCCCGTCCATCAACCGGGCCGTCCACCGAAAACTCGTAAACCACCTGGCTGCCGTCGGTGAAGGTCAACACAACCGTAAGCTCGAGCAGCTCACCGGAAGTGAAGATTTTGTCCAGGGCCTGCAGTAGCCCGCCCAGATTGCCAACAGTCGAGTTGGGCAGGCCTACGCGCTGCAGCAAGTTGTTGACACCGCTCGACAGCCAGTTGCTCACATCATTCCGGATCGCGGATTGTCGGACCACATCGAAGGCGTTATTACCCGCGATTGGATCGCCCGGGTTGACCGGGATATCGACCAGAATCTTGGACAAATCCCCCAATTCCCGACGAACCTGGAGCATTTTCTCGAAATAGGCCTGGTAGTTGGCCGATACCGGTTCTTCTTCGGCAAAGGTCAGTATCGACCCGGGCACCGTGTCACGCTCTTGGTAGACAAGGAACTTCTTGATGACTCCATTGGTGAAATCGTAGAAATGGTGCGTACCGATGCCTTTTTGCAGGGCGGCTTGCTCGAATTGCGCCGGGCTACAGCGCGGACAGGGCAGCGCAACGATGCTCGCCCCGGCGACTGGGGACAGCAGTGAGAGGCCAAGTCCTAACCATAAGCCCCGACTCAGAAATCGGGCCGGTGGCGCAACGTGATTTTGCTTTCCCATCTTCATTCTCCATGATTTGTGAGGTCCAACGGTGCTGGCGACCTTGCCAGCAACGCGGGGGCATCCTATCCCCCCCCCCCCCCCCAGTGAAAGTGTCAATCGGTATCAAATAATTGCACAATTTCCTTATGATACAGCCCGCAGCTGCGCATCCAGCGCGCGCAATCGCTCCGGCGTACCGACGTCCTCCCATGCCGCGTCGAGCCGGGCAAGGCTGAGCTGGCCGTGCTCGGCGGCGGCGGTCAGCAACGGGGTGATCGAGAATCTGCCGGGTGGGTGGCCGGCGAGCAGTTCGGGTCGAACCATACTGATACCGGCCAAGGTGTAATGCCGGCCTGCCGCATCCGGCAACAGCGGCGAGAT
>JBGSKT010000339.1:0-1624 GCA_041741075.1 Lysobacterales bacterium | reverse complement strand
GGCGATCGGCATGGTCAGCGGCGTACCCTGTTCGCAGGCGGCGCCGGTATAGAGCTGACCCACCTGGAGCTCGTCGACGCCGGCCGCCGCCAGCTTCTGGCTTACCCCGGTGAGTACCAGCGGCACCCGCGCCGAACCGCTGTCCGGCAGCGCGACCAGTTTGCGCAGCGAGAAATCCGGGCCGGCATTGTTCAGCGTCACCTGCGACAGGTTTTTCTGCGCGGCGCGATCCGAGGCCGGCGGCGGCCGATCCGAGAAGTGCACCTGACCCTTGGCATCGGTCCACTTGTAGACCTCGGCGCCGGCGTCGCCGCCGAAACCGGAGGCGAGCACCACAGCGACACCCAGCCGCCATGAGCTACGCAGCACGACAGCCGATACTCGAGACAAATTCATGGGGACAGGACCGGTTGGCGAATGGGTGAGCCTGGATTGTCCCGACAGCCAAGCCGGGCCGCAAGCGGCAACCGGCACACAACCCACAGCCGACCAGGCCCGGTTCAGGCGATCGACGACAAAAGCCTTAGCCCTGCTACGGATTGTGGGAGCTACGCGCACGCCGGTGCAGACAGCAAAACGGCTGCGGTTCACCAGAAACCGCAGCCGTTGATGGGCCCCCACCAGTGTTTGCAAATGCACGCTTGCCCGATTGGGTCAGGCCGTCCGGCGCCACCAGGCCAGGCCACCGGCCAACGCCAGCGCCGCCATCAGCAGGCCAAGTCCCCACGACCCCAACACCGGCACACTGGTCGGCGCCGCCAAAATGCCGACATTGTCGATGCCAGCCTGGAAAAACAACTGGTTATCGGCTTCGGCAAAACGCAGGCGCACGGTCTGGCCAGCAAATGCGCCCAGATCGAAACTGATCGTCGAGTAGCCGCTGGCCAGCGGATCGCCCGGCAGGGTCTGATAGATATTTGCCAGCACCCCCGCGCCGACATCGAAGTCGGCGGCCGTGGTGCTGATCAGATCGGCGCGAAACTGCTGATTCGGATTGACCGTGTAATCCAGCGTGGCCGGCGATGGCACCGAAAAATCCCCGGCTTGGTTATTGATGTACAGGTCGAACATCAGGGTGCCACCATTGGCCGGCACGGTAATGTCCTGGTACAGCACATGCGAACCCGGGCCACCTTGATCGGTCATCGCCGCGAAGCTGCCATTGGTCGGCGCCATTACGGTTGCCGAACTTGTCGGCGAAATGGTGCCGGTCTGCGCGTACCAACTGCCGCTACCGCCGGCCTGATCGACCACCGTCCAGCCGGTGAAACCGCTGGTGCCAGCGCCACCATTGAGCTCGAAACTGCCGTTGTTGACCGCGTTTACCGCCAGTGCCGCACGCGGCAGCAGCCTGCCCGGCACCGGCGTACGCACCACGGCCTGGGTCTGGTCGTAAGTCACCGCCCCCTGCGCCGCGCCCGCCCAAGCGGCCATACCCAGCACCATCACCGCCAAACCCTGTTGAATACGCATCACTACCCCCTTAGGTATATTCCCGTTGTGAAAATACGTTCGATTGCGCACGCGACCACCGCTTTGGTGCGGCGACCAGCGCACCCTTGCCGCGCCAATGCGCGGCCGGTGCGCCTTTATACTTCGAACTCCGACGTATCGCAATCGGCTA
>JBGSKT010000338.1:0-3426 GCA_041741075.1 Lysobacterales bacterium | reverse complement strand
GCTGGCGGCGCCACCGCCAGGCCCATGCGCAGCATCACCGCGCGGCACAGTTCGGCATGGATCGCCGGTTCGGAATCCTTCAATTGCTGGGCCGCAGCCTGCCAGGCCAGGGCCAGGGCGAATGCATCCGGATTCTCCTGGATAGCCGCGGGCGCCGCGCTCGGCACGGCCGTTGCCGTGGTCGCGGCTGCGGGGCGCTGCGGTCGGCCGAGCTGGTAAATCGTCTCGTCCAGCCGCTTGCACAGATCGGTCTTGTGAAAATCCCGCTGCAATTTGCGCAGCTCGATACGGATGTCGATAAACAGGTCACGGGCGTCTTTCATCCGCGCAGTATATCGCTACCGGAAGACGGAGGACAGAAAACGGAGGACAGAAAACGGAGGACAGATGAACGACGCGCGGCCACTGGGCGCGACGGCGTTCAGAAGACGGATGACAGAGGAAAGCAACTGCGTTTTCGGTTGCTTTTGCCTTTTCTGTCGTCTGTCCTCTGTCCTCTGTCCTCTGGACGCTACAGCTTTTCGCGTTCGGCCTCGGTCAACGGCCGCCACGATCCGGGCGCCAGATTGCCCAGTTCGATCTCGCCAATGGCGCTGCGGTGCAGCTGCAGGACATGGTTGCCGACCGCCGCGAACATGCGCCGGACCTGGTGATAGCGGCCCTCGGTCACGGTCAGCCGGGCCCGTCGCGGGGCCAGCACTTCGAGTCCGGCCGGGGCCAGCGGCTGGTCTTCGCCTTCAAGCATCAGGCGGCCGCTCTCAAACAGCGCGGCCTCGTCGCCGCGCAGGTCTTCGGCCAGTTGTGCCTCGTAGACCTTGGGACAATGCCGCCGCGGTGAGGTGATGCGGTGGTTGAGCTGGCCGTCGTCGGTCAGCAACAGCAGCCCGGAAGTATCCCGGTCGAGCCGTCCGACCGGGGCCAGCAGGGGCCGCCGCGCCCGGAACCGGGGCGTCAACAGGTCGTAGATCAGGCGCCCGGCGTCGCGGGTCGAACACACATAACCGACCGGCTTGTGCAGCATCAGCACACTGCCCGGCGCCACATCCAGCGGCTCGCCCCTGACCCTTAGCTGCGCGTGTTCGAATGCCGCCCCGGCGGTGATTTCGCGGCCGTCGCTCAGGCTGACCTGCCCACTTTCGAGCAGCGCCATCACCTCGCGCCGGCTGCCATAACCCAATTGCGCCAGATACTTCACCAGTTTCATGCGGTTCAACAGCTTGCGAGATAGGGGACGGAAGACAGGGTAGCGCGCCGCATGCCAGAGCGACCGCTCGATCTCCGGGGTGTATCGGCGGGGCGTCGGCTGTACTGCGGGCTGTCGGTTTTGCGCCGATATCGCTAGGCTAAGGCATTGGTACGGTGATCAGTGCTGTCGCCAGCAGCCCGACCGGGCTTCACCGGCAGCCGACGTGGCAGTTCAAGGAGGTTTCGACGTGAGCCTGTCCAGTAATGCCAGTTGGGGATCGAGCAAGCGCAAAATGCCGACCGCGCTGCGTGCGCGCACCGTGTTGACGCTGTTTTCCGGGCGCGACGACATCGCCAGCCATCGCGCAAGAATGGAGCTTGCCGCCAAGGGTGTCAGCTACGACCTGGTGGTGGTCGATCCGTCCGCGCCGCCCGAGGATCTGGCCGCGCTCAATCCATACAATTCGGTGCCCTGCCTGGTCGACCGCGATCTGTCCCTGTACGAAATCAATGTCATCGCCGAATACCTCGACGAACGCTACCCGCACCCGCCGCTGCTGCCGGTCGATCCGCTCGGTCGCGCCCGCGTGCGGCTCAGCGTGCACCGGATCGAGCGCGACTGGCTCGCCCTCGCCGAAACCATCCTGAGCGCCAGCAAGGCCGCAGCCGAGTCCGCGCGGGGACAGTTGCGCACCGCCCTGGTCGAGAGCGTGTCGTTGTTCAAGGCGTCAAAGTTTTTTCTGAATCCGGAAATGACGCTGGCCGATGTCGCACTGGCGCCGCTGGTCTGGCGGATCAGCGCACTCAATCTGCGCCTGCCGCGCGAGGCCCAGCCGGTGATCGATTACGGCGAACGCATCTTCCGCAACCCGGCTTTCGGCAAAGGCCTGACCGAATTCGAACGCAGCATGCGGCCGCTGCCATGAACAAGTCCGATCCGCGCATGAGCAGCAACCGCCCGTACCTGCTGCGGGCGGTTTACCAATGGATCAGCGACAACGGTCTGACCCCGTATTTGCTGGTCGACGCACGTCAGCCAAGGGTGCGGGTACCGGTGCATACCATCAAAGACGGGCAGGTCGTGCTGAACATCGCCATGCGTGCCGTGTCCGAGCTGGAACTGGCCAACGATGCGGTCCGCCTCATGGCGCGTTTCGGTGGGGCCAGCCACCAGGTGCTGGTCCCGATCACGGCGGTGCTCGCAATATATGCCCACGAAAATGGCCAGGGCATGATGTTCCCGCCGGAACCGACGGACGAGGCCTCAGGCCCGGCCGCTGACCCGTCAGCTCCCGATGCCTCCGCCAAGCGCAAGGGCCCGTCCCTGCGCGTGGTCAAATAGCCCACCGCAGCGCCGCTCTGCCCCCGAATTCCGCTCACCGACCCTGCCATGGCCAGGCTGACCACTCGATTGCCGATCGTTTTGCTCGCGCTCGCCGCCGGTGGGCTCGGATATCTGTTGGCGCACTGGCAGCGCCAGGACGCCGGCATCGACCTGCCGGTCGCGGCTGCCGGACTCCTCACTTCTGCCCAGGTGATCGGTCGTCCGGCGCCGGCGATGGCCTGGGTCGATCTCGAACGCCAGCCGTTTGCTCTCGCCGATTTTCACGGCAAGGCTGTGCTACTCAATTTCTGGGCGAGCTGGTGCGCGCCCTGCATCGAGGAGATGCCGGTGCTGGATGCCTTCGCACGCGATCCGCGCAACGACGCCGTGCACATCGTCGGCATCGCGCTGGATGAGGCGCAGGCGGTTGGAGATTTTCTGCAGGCGCACCCGGTGTCGTACCGGATCGCCATCGGCACGACCCGTTTCCCGGACGAATCCAATGTGCTCGGCAACGACCGCAGCCTGCTGCCCTACTCGGTGTTGATCGGCCCCGATGGCGTGGTCAGAAAGACCCGCATGGGCGGCTTCAGCGCCACCGAACTCGCCGCCTGGGTTCGGCTTTGAGGCAGCCGACCGAGCGGCCGGGCAGCGCTCTTTATTGCCGGCAAATCCACCGCAATCGGCCCGCTTGCGCCATGCAAGCGGGCGCCCGCTGCGGCATGCTTTCTGCACCGGCATCCGCCACAACGGCCAGACCATGAACCTGCTCGCGCTGGATACCGCCACCGAAGCCTGCTCGGTCGCCTTGTGGCAGTCGAGCGGCGGCGTCCACGAGCTGTTCGAGATCGCCCCCCGCGGCCATGCCCAGCGTCTGCTGCCAATGATCGAGCAACTGCTGGCCGAGGCCGGGCTGG
>JBGSKT010000337.1:0-10986 GCA_041741075.1 Lysobacterales bacterium | reverse complement strand
GCGCCGCCCTTGCCGGTCGTAGCCGAAGGTCGCCAGGTTCGCCGTTCCCGGTTCGCCCAACACCGTCATCCGGTTGAGGCCATCGAAGCCATAATCGAAGGCGACCCCGTCCGGATGGGTGATGCGGATTCGGTTGCCATTCGGGTCGTATTGGTAGCTGAGGCTGCGGTTGAGACCGCCCATGGTCGTGGTCGAACCGACCAATCGCCCGAAGCCGTCGTAAGACGTATTCACCCCTTGCCCGGTTGCCGAGCCGTAGCGCGCATACACCTGCAAGCCGCGCAGGTCGTAGCCGTAGTACACGTCATCGATGGCACCGGGGACGTTCTTCAGGGCGAGCCGATCGAGCGCGTCGTAGCCGAAGGTGATCGACTGACCGTCGCGCTTGCGCAAGGAAATGCGATTGCCTTTGGCGTCGTAACTGTATTGTTCGTAGTCGGTGTTCGAAACCGTTCCGGGCGTGGTCTTGGAGGGGAAGTTCCAACTCAACTGCCGGCCGAGGGCATCGTAGGTCATGGCCGCCTTGTTGCCATTAGCGTCGGTGACCGTGGCCGGCGTGCGCGCGATGCCAGCGTAGCTGTACCTCACGTAGTCCTGCTGCAAGGGCGTGCCAAGCGCTTTTTGCACTTTCAGAACGCGGTCCAGGTTGTCATAGAGATTGCGGCCGATGCGGTCGGGACCGAAGGCGCCGGCCGTGCCCAAGGTGCAGGCGCTCGTCGGTGGCAGGCTGAAGGTGGCCGGGTTCATCCGCACCGCAGTGCAATCGGTGCGGCCAAAGGCGTCGTAGCTGCGCTGGGTCAGCGACTGGATTGCACCGGCCGCACGCAGCAGGCGCTTGGTCTCGCGGCCCATGCTGTCGTAGCTGACCTCGGTCGTCTCCAGCACCGTGAAGCCGCTCCAGGCCGACGGCGCGATCGCGTCCGATTGCCAAGCAGACAACTCGCCAGCTTCGATCCTGATGAGGTTGCCGAGCGTATCGTAGGTGTTGCGGGTGGCGGCATGTTTCAGCGCCCCGGCGCCGTCGGGGTCCGCCGCGATCTGCCCCAGCACCCGCCCGGCTACGTCGTAGCGGAAACCGGTGGTAAACGGCGATGCGGCCGATTGCGCCACGGTGAGCGCTGGGGTAAGCAGTCCGGCCACCAGGAACACCGCCAGCGCCGCGTTACACCCATTCCATCCCTTCATGTTCTCGATCTCCCTGTTCATGGGCAGCTCGCCAGTTGTGCCGCGGCCTGCGTTTCGCTGATCCGATTGCCGTATTTGTCGTTGCCGTAACAGGTACGCAGCGTCTGGCCGTCGGCAGTGACGGCGATGCCACGCAGGAACAGGTTGTTGGGTCCGCTGTCCGGGCCGTATTCGAAGGTCGAGCGCACCTCATCGCCGGCGATGGCGCAGCCGGCGCCAGCCGACGCACCGGTCTTGCACGAACTCTGCGTCGCCAGCACCCAGATCGGTTCCGCCGCACGCACGAACGCGCGCGAGGCGTTCTTGAACCAGGCGTAGCGCTGGACATAGCTGGAACGGGTCTGTGGCCGCACGCCGTTGACCATCGGACCGGTCACCGTGAGCGCACCGCCGTGGGTCGGGTCGTAGCTGTAGTCGGTCTGGTTGCCGTTGGCGTCACTGGTCCACAGCGGCTGGTTGCAGGTGACCGGGTTGGTGCAGGTGGCCGGGTAGCCGGCGCTGTACAGCAGCGGCGCGGTGGTGTCGCCGGTGGCGCCGTTGCGGATGGTCAGCACGTTACCGCGGCCATCGTAGGTGTAGGCGAGCGTCGCACCCGACAGTTCCTGGGTCTGGATCAGCCGGTTGGGCTTGTCTTGAGCAAACGTGTACCGTTTGCCGAGGCTATCGGTGGCTGTGGTGAGTAGACCTGAATTGCTGGCGCTCAAAAACTCCGCGCTCCGACCCACCGGGTGATTGGATTGATAGGCGGAGAGGTTGCCGCTGCCGATGCCGCCGACATACCCGTAAGTCCACAGTTGGCCATCTTTGATCGAACCGCGAACCTTGTCGAGCACGGGAGTCGTGACACAGGTACCGATGCCGAGGCCGCAGATGAAGGTCGTGCAGGTCTGATCCGGATCGCTGGCCAGATGTGGGCAGTAGTCGTAGCTGATCTTGTCCAGGCTCGCGCTCGACGGCGGCTTCACCCCGATAACTCGGTCGTATTCATCGTGCGTGTAGCGGGTCACCCGGCCGGCTGCGTCGGTCGTCGTCAGTACCCGGTTGTCGGCGGACCAGGCATAGCTGGCCTTGGGCCAGGCCTGCAGGAAGGCGCAGGTGTCGGCGTCTGGATCGCAGTACTCGACCGCGTTGTTGACGGCCACCACCTGGGCCACCCGATTCCAGACGCCCGCGGTCGCGTCGGTCGGCGTGGTATTGACCGTGTACACGTACTTCAGCTGCAGTCCGTTGCTGAGCGTGACGGATTGGATGCGCCGCAGCGTGCGGTTCGCGTTGGCCGCTTGCGAGAAATAGGTAATCTTCTTGTGATGGACCTTGAGTACCCGCCCGTCCGGGAAGCGGCCTTCGGTCACCATGCCGACATTTCCCCAATCCGAGGCAAGGTTGGTGTACGCCGTGTCGATCATGTAGACGGACCCATCGCGTTTGCCGTAGGTGAAACGCCCCGCGCCGTTGTCCACCAGCGTCGAGCCGTTCCTCAAAACAGGCTCGAACTGGCCACTGCCCAGGCAGAAACGCTCGTAGGCACCGCCCATACCCGCCATGTATTCCGTCGTACCAATAGCGCATGCCGAGTACGAACCGCTGAAATTGGATTGGAATCCTACCCCACCGCTGAAGCTGTCCACGTGCGGGTTCAGGGGGTTGAAGCCGTTGGTGTCTGAAAAGATCGAGTGCGCAAGCCGCAAGTTGCCGGAGCCGATGCCGACCCCGGCCAAGCTGAAGCGGGTGCGGCCGGAAACCATGTTCACGCCGTTTTCGTCCGTCGCCGAATAATCGGGCGGGAAGGGGATCTCCGGCGTCTCCTTCGGGGTATCTTCGGTGGGTGGAGGTTCGGCTACCAGCTGCGCGAACAGGCTGGTCTGGAACACGACCATCAGCACAAGGCAGCGGCCGAACCACTTTCGTGCCGCTGCCGCTCGGCCACTCTTGAACACACTACGCATTGGATTTTGCTCCTTCGATGGGCGCGTGGCGTTTGATCGCCAGGTCATTTCAGCGTTTGCGACTGAATGGTCCGATTGCCTGCGGCGTCGTAGGCATAGACAACCTCGCTACCGTTGCCGTAAAGGACATGGACCAGTCGCCCGAGCGCGTCGTATTGGTATTGAACTTCCACGGCTTGCGTCGGCGGCGGGTTGCTGACGGTGATCGATACCGCGGGCGACGAGGTCTTGACGATGCCGGATGAGGTGGTGGCGCGCGCGGTGAGGCTGTGGCTGCCTATGCTCGCGTTGAGCCAGCTCGCCGTGAACGTCGCGGTGGCGCTGGTCGCGGTGGCCACCACGGCGGTGCCGTCCAGGAACTCGACCTGGGTGATGCTGCCCGACGTCGTGGTGGCGGTGGCGGTGAGCGGGATCGGCTGCCCGGCCGGGAAACTCGCGCCGGACAGCGGCTGGGTGAGTGCGACCGTGACGGTGGGCCCGGTTGTTATGGTAAAGGTCACCGGTGCCGAGCTGGTTGGCAAGCCCAGGTTGTCGATTGCCTTGGCAGTCAGCGTATGGCTACCCGCCGTGGTGCTCCAGGCGTATGGGTACGGTGAAGCGGTCAGCAGGGGGCTGATCGGGTTGGCGCCTTCGAAGTACTGCACGCTGGCGATGCTGCCGTCGCTATCGCTGGCGGTCGCGGTCAAGCCGACCGGGGCGGCCGTCGATGACCCGGCCGTCGGTGTGGCGATCGCGACCGTCGGCGGCTGGTTGGTCGCGGTGACGTTGACCGCGACATTCGGGGTGAGGTCCCCGAACCAAGTCACGCCCTCACGCAGCATCCGCCACTGAAAGTTATAGGGGCCGGGGGTGGTCGGCGCCCGGGCGGTGAAGTTGAAGGTCGCCGTTTGCCCGTTACCAACACTGCCCGGCGTGGCCACGCGGCTCAGGCCCCAGGTCACGTTGTCGCCCGGATTCTGCGAGCCCAGTTTGTAGGCAAGGGCTGCGGTCCAGGTCGCCGTGCCGGTGTTCTTCATCTGCACGCTGACCGCGTAAGACTGCCCGGCGACCATCGTTGCCGGCACCGATTGACTGATGAACTGCGCGGCGTCGACCGGCGTGCTGGCGCCCACCGTGACCGTCACCGACGCCAGGCTGCTCACAGCGCCCAAGAGGTCGGTGGCGCGTGCGCTGAGGCTGTGGCTGCCGAGCACTGTGCTCGACCAGGCAACGCTGTACGGCGCCAGCGTGTCCGCACTGCCAATCAGCGCACCGTTGTCGTAAAACTCGACCTTGCTCACGCCCTGGGCGTCGCTGGGTGAGCGGATGCGCTTAGCCGATGCCCTCAGGCATCGGCTGCATCCGCGAACGACCGGCAGGGATGCCGGGCCGGACCGCTGCACCAGGGACGGTTGCTGGCGAAGGTGCCGATCGAAGGCGAGCCGTCCAGAAGCAACTCAAAACGCAGGGTTTGCGTGCTGATCCCATTCGCCACCAGCGAGTTCGCCCCCGAACCGCCGCTCCAGAACGAGGTGTTGCTGCCTGTTACCAGATTGCGTTTCCATACCTGGACCTGCGACGCGCCGGATGCAGTCCACGAGATCGTCGCGCTGCACACCCCAGTGGCCGGGTCGATGTTGCACACGGTCGGCGAAGCCGAAATCGTGCCGTACACTTCGGGCGGACAGCCCAGCTCGCCCAGCGGGCAGATGATCGCGGCGTTACCACCGCCACCGGTCTGCGCCTGCGCCACCGGCGCCTGCAGGACAACCAGGCCCAGCACTACCATCAACAGCGCTCGCACGCCGCAAAAACCAGGCTTCGACAACATCCTTGCAGCTCCCTCGCCCGGTCAGCATCCGTGCGTATTAGTGGGCCGCGTGGTCGCGGCCGTGGTTAAAAAGGGTGGCACCTTACAAGAGTTTGTATTGAGTCTGCAAGGCCGCATTTTTGCAAGGCCGCATTTTCGCAAACTCGCGCCATGGGGCTGTGCCGAACCGGCCGTGACGACCAGAAATTCAAAGTTGAACCGAACTGTCGATGGCGCGCGGCGTCAAGCGGTGCGATGATTTGACTGCCTGTAACCGTTCGGTTACAGTCGCCTATGATCTCGATCAAGCGCACCGACGAGTTCGCCAACTGGCTGGAAGGACTCAAGGATCGGCTGACGCGGCAACGGCTCAACGCGCGTTTGCGCAAGGCGTTGCTGGGCAACTTTGGCGATGTCAAGCCGGTTAGCGAGGGGGTGTTCGAGATGCGTGAGCATTTCGGGCCGGGCTGGCGGATGTACTACGTGCAACGCGGGCCGGTGCTGATTGTGATGCTTGGCGGCGGCGACAAGTCCTCGCAGTCCGCCGATATTGCCAAGGCCATCAGGTTGGCCGCCAGGTTGGAGGAATGAGCCATGCGCAAGAAGATCAAAGTTTCCGAATTGGCCGATTTCGATCCTGCCGAGTACCTGCGGGACGAAGATGACGTGGCGGCTTACTTGACCGTCATTCTGGAAGACAACGATCCGGCCTTGCTGGCGGCGGCGCTGGGCGACATTGCCCGCGCCCGCGGCATGAGCCAGATCGCCAGTGCATCCGGACTTGCCCGCGAAGCGTTGTACCGGGCGCTTCGCCCGGGTGCGCAGCCGCGTTTCGAGACCGTGCAGCGCGTCTGCGCAGCGCTCGGCGTCAAACTGGTAGCTCAAGCGGTTCATCCGTAAGTCTGCGAGATCGGGTCCTACCGGATGCGGTCCTGCGCGTTCGCCTGCGCGGGACGCAAGCGGTCTTGCCCACAGCTTTCCAAGCCAGTTCGGTCACTTGAGGGCGGGGATGACGGAGGCCTGCTGTCCCATCGGCCGGACCGGATGCGGGTATCGGTCGAGCGCCGGTGGTCCCGACGGCGAAAAGACCACGCCGGGGCGAATCTGCAGACATTGCGAATGGCGCGACCGTTCTGCGGCGTTATGCCGCATCGGCAAGTGCCGCTCGAACCCGTAGTCTGCGCCGCTCTTTCCATGGGAATCCAATTCATGTCGCCCCGCAAACCCAAGTTCCTGGTTCTTGCACTGCTTACCCTGGCCGGCAGCCCGGCGCTGGCCTGTGACCTGTGCGCGATCTACACCGCCGAATTTGCCGAGGGCGCGAGCGGCGCCGGCTTTTATGCCGGGGCCTCCACCCAGTACGCCGCGTTCAACGATGTTTTTACCGACGGCCATCGGACCGAAAACGCCGCCGGACAGTCGCTGGATTCCTATTTCAGCCAGGTCGCGCTCGGCTACCGCGGCGGCAGGCGCTGGTCGCTGCAAGTGAATCTGCCGTACATCGTGCGGGACTTCCGCCGCATCGAGGGCGGGACGATCGAGCGCGGTTCGGTTTCCGGCATCGGCGACATTTCGCTGCTGGGCAGCTATCAGTTGGCCGGTAAGAACACCGCGTCCGGCGGCTTCTCCTGGCAGGTGCTGGCCGGACTCGAGTTCGGCAGCGGCGACAGCGACCGGATCGCCGAGGAGCTGGACGAGGAACACCACGCGGGCGATACCGCACTCGCCAAGCATGGCGACGAAGAGCACACCGCCGCCAGCGCGATCCACGGTCACGACCTGGCACTCGGCAATGGCGCCACCGACATCATCCTTGGCAGCAGCCTGCGCTGGCACCATCGACGCTGGCTGGGCGACGCCTGGTTCCAGCACGCCATCCGCGCCCGCGGCGATTTCGGCTACGACTACGCCAATGACACCCATTGGGGGATCAGCGCTGGCCGCTACCTGCACCTCGGCCATCGCAACAGTGTCGCGCTGCTGCTCGACATCAGCGGCGAACACAAGGGCGAGGACGATCTGGCCGGAAGCGTACTCGACGACACCGCCAGCCGCTCGGTCCTGCTCGGCCCCAGCCTGCGCGCCAATCTGGGCGAACGCACGGCGTTCGAACTCGGCGCCGCCTGGCGCAGCAGCGGCGGCAATTCCGGCGTGCAAATGCTGCCCGATTACCGGCTGCGGGCAAACCTCAATCTGCGCTTCTGATTCCGCGACGAACCATGGTTGGCGCAGACCGCGGCAGTGGCTTCGGATGCCCGCCCGGTGGCGGTCTGCTTCAGGGCGGGAGTTCGACTCTTGCTGCCAGATCAGGCACCGATTGAAACACGAAGGCACGGCCTTCGCGACGTTTGCGCAACAAGCGCAAATTGACCAGGTCCAGAAGGTCGCTTCGGGCGGACTGGTAGGCGACCTGGTGGTGGCCCTGGTGCTCGGCAATACGAAACAACCGGCTCGGGTTTTTCAATGCGTGCAAGAGCAGTGCCCGCTGACGATGATTCAACTGGCCGGCCAATTTGCTGTTGTTGTGCAGCAAACGCTTGGCCCGTTCACCTTCCTCGGTCTTGCGCCGCATGTAGCCGCGGAACCCCTCGACCGCTTGTTCCAGCACGCGCAATTGATGGTCTACGAAATACCCGAGGTCACCTTCGTCGTCCTCGGTGTAAAGATAGGCGCGTGCGTACTGTGCCGGCGCCTTGCGCAACACCGCAGAAATGGAAACAAACTCGCTCAGCCAGTAACCAGCTCTACCCATCGCCCAATAAAACAGCGCCCGGGCGACGCGGCCATTGCCGTCCACGAACGGGTGGTCGTAGCCAATCTGGAAATGCAGACAGATTGCGCGCACGATCGGGTGCAGGAATACGCCCGGTGCTTCCTCATTGGCAAACGCGCACAGTCGTTCCATCCGCGCCCCGAGTTGCTCGGCTGGTGGCGGCTCATGCAACAGCGTCCCGTCGCGATGGTCGTAGACACGGATCAGTTCGTCCTTGCGCCGGAACCGACCGGCACTGCCTGGATCCTCAAGGGTTTCGGCGCAGACGATCCGGTGAATTTCGAAGATGCGTTCGGCCGTCAGTGGATCGCCATAGCCTTGCCGGATATGCTGCATGGCTCGGTAGTTGTTGAAGATCATCGTCTCGCTGCGGTCGTGTGGCGCTCGACCGGTGCGCAACATTTCCTTGGCGATCACACGTGTGGTTGAGGCGCCTTCCAGTTGCGACGAGGTCATCGCCTCTTCGATCAACGCGCGGATCAGATAGCCATCACGCGATTCCTGGCCTTCCCCCCGAGACAGACCCAGAATGCTGCCGGCGGCTTCCCGGTCCAGGAAGTGCAGTCTGCGCGACATCGAGTCGGAGGGCGCGATCGAGAATGCTTCGCCTGCCTTGTCGAGCAGATTCAGTTGCCGCCGACCGGCACTGCGCGCCATTTTGATGGCCAGCCACCAGTGCTCGCGGCTTGACCAGGCGGGAGGTGGTGTCTTGTAGTAAAGATCGTCCCAGTGGCTGTACTCCCCCGACACTTCGGCCTCGAGCGGCATACGCCGGGCGAGGATTTTGGCCAGTGCCTGGGGGTCTTCGTCCAGCAGTGACTGAAACGATGGTGCGTGGCGCGGAAGCTTCATGGTCAAGACCCGGCTTGGCAAGTAGCAATCATCTACTAATTCTATGCATATTAGTAGATAGTTGCCAATACCATTGCCAATTGCGCCAACATATTGTGCAACATAGCTTTTTATGCCGATCCCGGCGCGGGCAGGTGGCCGCCGTCTTACAACGGCGCGAACAGTTCGGCCAGGTCGCTGGCGTTGAATTTGGCTGAAGTGGAGACGCCGCCGCCGTCGAGTACGGCGCGGGCCAGCTCGGATTTGCGTGCCTGCATGGCCTGGATCTTTTCTTCGACGGTGCCGGCGCAGATCAGTTTGTAGACGAACACGGCCTTGTCCTGACCGATGCGGTGGGCGCGGTCGGTGGCCTGGGCTTCGACCGCCGGGTTCCACCACGGGTCGTAGTGGATCACCGTGTCGGCGGCGGTCAGATTGAGACCCACGCCGCCGGCCTTGAGGCTGATCAGGAACACCCCCACCGCGCCGTTCTGAAAGTTCTCCACCAGCCCGGTGCGTTGCGCGGACGGGGTGTCGCCGGTCAATTGCTGGTGGACGATCTGGCGCTCTCTCAGCGCCGTGCTGATCAGGCCCAGCATCTCGGCAAACTGCGAGAACACCAGTACCCGGCGGCCCTCGCTCAGCAGACTGTCGAGCAGATCGAGCAGGGCATCGAGCTTGGCGCTGGCATCGACTTTTTTGGCGTGAGTGAGCTTGACCAGGCGCGGGTCGCAGCAGCATTGCCTTAGTTTCAGCAGCGCATCCAGCACCACGATGCCGCTCTGCGCCAGGCCGCGTTCGGCGATCGCCTGCTGCACGCGCTGGTGCTGGGCCAGACGCAGGGTTTCGTACAGTTCGCGCTGGCCGCCTTCGATCTCGATGGCGCGGATGATCTCGGTTTTATCCGGCAGGTCGGCAAGCACATCCTGCTTGCGCCGCCTGAGCATCAAGGGCGCGATCCGTGCGTTCAGGCGGCGCTGCTTGTCGGCGTCCTGGTGTTTCTCGATCGGGGTGCGAAACAGCCGGGTGAACTGGCGCTCATCGCCAAGCAGGCCGGGCTCGACCGCGTCGAACTGCGCCCACAATTCACCCAGATGGTTCTCCAGCGGGGTGCCGGTCATGCCGAGCCGGCGTGCGGCCCGGAGTTCGCGCACCACGCCGGCGGCCTGCGAGCGGGCGTTTTTTATCGCCTGCGCCTCGTCCAGGATCAGCAGAGAAAATTCGTGCTGCAGCAGCTGATCGCGATCACGCTGCAACAACGGATAAGTGGTGATGACCAGGTCGTGCTGGCCGATCCACTCGAATCGGCCGGCGCGATCCAGCCCGTGGATCACCAGCACCCGGAGTTGCGGCGCGAAGCGCTCGGCCTCGGCCTTCCAGTTGCCGACCAGCGAAGTCGGCGCGATCACCAGCGCCGGCCGGTCCAGGCGCTGGTGGTTTTTGAGATCAAGCAGGTGGGCGAGCACCTGCACGGTCTTGCCGAGACCCATGTCATCGGCCAATACCCCGCCCAGTTCCGCCGTGGCTAAGTGGTTGAGCCAGGCCAGGCCGTGGCGCTGGTAAGGACGCAGTTCGGTCTTGAAGCCTTTCGGCGCGCGCACCGGGGCCGGGCCGGCGGCCAGCTGCGCCAGCACCTGCCGCAACTTCTGGCCTCCCTGCCAGGGCAGTCGGGCGCCACCCTCGATCGCCATCAGCACATGCGCCTGCGAGCGCCGCAGGCGCAGCCCGGATTGGGACTGTTCCAGCCATTCCCAGAGCGGATCGACCAGGGCGCGTAGCCGCGCCAGCGGCAACACCAGCTTGCGCTCGGCGTCGAGCTCCATCGTCCAGGTGGCATTGGCCGGCTCTGTGTCAACCGGTTGGCGGGGAAAGCGGTCGTCGGCAATGACCGCGCGCAGGATCGGCAACAGGTCATGGCGCTGGCCTTCGACCTCCACGCCCAGGCTGAGATCGAACCAGTCCGAGCCGCTTTCGCTGACTTCGGCCGACCACTGTTCGGCGACCAGCAGCCGGTGGTGCGGATAGCTCGACTCGTATTCGATCAGAATGCCGGCCGCGCGCAGTTGCGCAAGTCGGGCCGGCATCGCCTCGATCGCGACCACCCGTTTGGCTTCGGTAATGGCGATGAAATCGTCCGGCCCGCT
The DNA here is from genome assembly GCA_041741075.1 of Lysobacterales bacterium. Classification (GTDB taxonomy): domain Bacteria; phylum Pseudomonadota; class Gammaproteobacteria; order Xanthomonadales; family Ahniellaceae; genus 0-14-3-00-62-12. Next base: position 318 of record JBGSKT010000337.1, on the reverse strand, counting down.
GCCGGCGAGGTAGACAGTGCAGCGCGAAATCGGCAGCCAGAGCAATTGCGCCAGTTCCTGCTGCAGGAGTTGCTCGGCTGCCTGGTCGCGCACGACTTCGGTCAGGCGCTGGTCCTGGTAGCGCCGTTCATTTGGCCGAAAACGCGCGTCGCAACGCAGCCCGGCGTAATCGAAACGCAGCCGGCCGATCGCGATTACGCTCTCGGTGCCGCGGGCATTGCGCCAATCCATCCAGGTCGTCTGGCGCAGGATCAGCACCGCGCGCGGCGCCACCACCAGGCGCTCGATGGGCGGACGCGCGCTCGGGGCCGGCAGACT
>JBGSKT010000336.1:0-2780 GCA_041741075.1 Lysobacterales bacterium | reverse complement strand
AATCGTCGGCGGTGAAGCCACGCGCTTCGAGCAGGGCGATCGCCAGGGCATCGCCCATGACCACGGCCGCGGTGGTGCTCGAAGTCGGCGCCAGATTGAGCGGGCAGGCTTCCAGCGGCACGCTCACGTCAAGGTGCACGTCGGACAGCCGGGCCAGCGACGAGGCCGGGTTGCCGGAGATCCCGATCAGGCGCACGTTGCGGCGCCGGATCAAGGGCAAAATGGTGAGCAATTCATCGGTTTCGCCGGAATTGCTGAGCGCGATTACCACATCGCCGTCGGCGATCATGCCGAGATCGCCGTGGCTGGCCTCGCCCGGGTGCATGAAGAACGAGGGCGTGCCGGTCGAGGCCAGGGTGGCGGCGATCTTGCGCCCGACATGGCCGGATTTGCCCATGCCGGAAACCACCACCCGGCCCGAGCACTGCAACATCAGCGTGCAGGCGCGGACGAAGTCACCATCGATACGTTCAGCCAGCGCGCTGATCGCCTGGGCCTCGATCGCAATCACCCGGCGCGCACTGGCCGCCAGCCGTCCGGTATCGAGTGGGGAAGCCGCAGCGGATTCGGCAGTGGGGTGATGGAGACGCGCACTCATGGCCTGGGTCCAACGAAGGCAGGGGAGAGGAAAACGACGGCGGGCGGCGCAGGCCGTAGCCCGGGCGCCAATCGGGCGGGCCGGGGCCAGAGGGCAGGCAATCGGGCGATGTGCATCACGGTCGCGGACCTCATCCTGATAGGGCAGCTCTTCAAACTCGGGAAATCCTGCACCAGCCACCGCTGCTTGCTTGCACAACCCCCACCAAATCCCTGCCTTGCAAGGCTTTGGCCGCCCCTTGAATCAAGCGGCAGGGTAAATCCCGGATTTCCAGAACTTCCTCTTGGCTTGGCCCGGACAGCGGGGCCGTGGTTTCGGTAGCGGGCTGCGGTTCCGGCACCGGCCGGATTCGGCTAGACTGCGCGGCCGTTGTCAGCCGCGGGCCATTCTAGCCTGCATTGGCACCCGCCACCCATAGCTGCCTGCCAAGCACCGCAGCACGGCCCAGGCGATTGCCCCGACATAACCCGAACTCGCACCCGGATTAGCCATGGACCCGAATCGAATCTGTGATCTCATTCAACTCGGCTTGCCCGGGGCGAGCGTACAGGTGCGTGGCGATGACGGTGTGCATTTCGAAGCCGAAATCATCTCCGACGCGTTTGCCGGCAAGGCGCCGCTGGCGCGCCACCGCCTGGTCTACGCCACCCTGGGTGACCTGATCGGTGGCGAAATCCACGCACTATCGCTGCGCACGCTGACCCGGGCCGAAGCGGCAGCGCTCTGAGCCGGACCGGCGCGGCGTCGCCGCGCTCGCAAGCAACCAAGGATGCAAGCAAGGCCAAGATTGTCATTTCCGGCGGCGAACCGCTGAACGGCGAGGTATGGATTTCCGGCGCCAAGAACGCGGTGCTGCCGATCCTGGCCGCTACCTTGCTGGCCGATGAGCCGATGTCGATCGGCAACGTGCCGCACCTGCACGATGTCACCACCACCATGGAACTGCTCGGCCAGATGGGCGTGCAACTGGTGGTCGACGAACGCATGCGCATCCATATCGACCCGCGCAAGGCGAGCAACTGGTTCGCGCCTTACGAGCTGGTCAAGACCATGCGCGCCTCGATCCTGGTGCTCGGTCCGCTGGTCGCGCGCTTCGGCCAGGCCGACGTATCGCTGCCCGGCGGCTGCGCGATCGGGTCGCGCCCGGTCGACCAACACATCCGCGGCCTGCAGGCGCTGGGCGCCGAGGTCACGGTCGAAAACGGCTACATCCGGGCCCGCGCCAAGCGCCTCAAGGGCGCGCATATCGTGATGGACCTGGTCACCGTGACCGGCACCGAAAACATCATGATGGCGGCCACCCTGGCGCGCGGCACCACGATCATCGAAAACGCCGCGCAGGAGCCGGAAGTGGTCGATCTGGCCCTGTGCCTGAACGCCATGGGCGCGCAGATCTCCGGCATCGGCACCAACACCCTGGTGATCGACGGGGTCGAGCGCCTGCACGGCGCCCACTACGACGTGCAGCCCGACCGCATCGAAACCGGCACCTTCCTGGTCGCCGGCGCGATCACCTCGGGCCGGGTGCTGGCCAAGCGCGCCCGCGCCGACACCATGGACGCGGTGCTCGGCAAACTCGAAGAGGCCGGCGCCCAGATCAATGTCGGCGCCGACTTCATCGAGCTCGACATGCACGGAAAGCGCCCGCGTGCGGTCAACATCTCGACCGCGCCGTACCCGGCCTTCCCGACCGACATGCAGGCCCAGTTCGCGGCCATGAACTGCGTCGCCGAAGGCGTCGGCGTGATCACCGAAAACGTATTCGAAAACCGCTTCATGCACATCCAGGAACTGCAACGCCTGGGCGCCGACATCCGGGTCGAGGGCTCGACCGCGATCATCCGCGGCGTCGGCGCGATGACCGGCGCCCCGATCATGGCCACCGACCTGCGCGCCTCGGCCTGCCTGGTCCTGGCCGGCCTGGTCGCCAAAGGCGAAACCACGGTCGATCGCATCTACCACATCGACCGCGGCTATGAATGCATCGAAGAAAAACTCGGCGGCCTCGGCGCCCGTATCCGCCGACTGCCGGGCTGAAGTCCAGAGGACGGAAGACGGAAGACGGAAGACGGAAGACGGAAGACGGAAGACGGAAGACGGAAGACGGAAGACGGAAGACGGAAATGCCTCGCCCGCGGATTTGAAAAGCGCAGCGGGCGAAGCCCGGGCCCTGCCCAGACGG
>JBGSKT010000335.1:0-14326 GCA_041741075.1 Lysobacterales bacterium | reverse complement strand
CCTGCCGGCAGGCGCCGCAGGGCGCGATGGGAATCAGTTCACCGCGGTGGTTGAACGCGGTGACCGCGATCGCGGCCAGGCGAAAGCTGGCGCCTTCGGCAGCAACCGCGGCGGCGATCGCCGCACGTTCGGCGCAGATGCCCACGGTGAACGAGGCATTCTCGACATTGCAGCCGACGTGGACCTGGCCACTGGCCGAGCGCAGCGCCGCCCCGACCGACAGGCGCGAGTAGGGCGCGTAGGCCTGATGGGCAACGCTGGTAGCGCGGTCACGCAAGGTCTGCGTCATGCTGGAAACTCCAAGGTCGGTTCAGGATGGCCCGACCGTCGCATTGTGCCGGAATCGGCTCCGAATGTTCAGGCGGCCAGGGCCGGGGTCATCCGACCGAAACTTCCGGCAAACCAGTCGCGCGCCAATTGCAGCTGCGCTGCGGCGCATTCCACCCGGTTGACGGCGGCGCGGAAGGCAGCGGCCTGCGGGTCTTGCTTGGCGTACCAACCGAGGTGCTTGCGCGCTATGCGGACGCCGGCCTGCTCTCCGTAGAACGCGTACAGGCGCTCGAGGTGGCCGCAGAGTACGCGCCCGACCTCAAGCGCCGATGGCTCGGGCAGATGCTCGCCGGTAGCGAGGAAGTGATTTATCTCGCGAAACAGCCAAGGTCTGCCCTGGGCGCCGCGTCCGATCATCACTGCGTCTGCATTGGTGCTCTCCAGAACCTGCTTCGCCTTGCTCGGTGAATCAATGTCGCCGTTGGCTACGACCGGGATGCGCACGCGCGTCTTGATCTCGGCAATCGTGTCGTACTCGGCCTGGCCGGTGTACATCATCTCGCGGGTTCGGCCGTGCACGGCCAACATCGCGATGCCTGCGCTTTCAGCGATGGCGGCGATGCGCACAGCATTGCGGTTGGCGGCGTTCCAGCCGGTGCGGATCTTCAGGGTGACGGGCACCTCCACCGCGTCGACCACCGCTTCGATGATCCGGGCGACCAGCCGCTCGTCCTGCAACAGCGCGGACCCGCACCAGGCGTTGCAGACTTTCTTGGCGGGACAGCCCATGTTCACGTCGATGATCTGCGCGCCGTGGTCGACGTTGTAGCGAGCGGCCTCGGCCAACACCGACGGATCCGCGCCAGCGATTTGCACCCCGATCGGGTCTGGCTCTCCCTGGTGGTCCATGCGCAAAACACTCTTCCTGGTCCGCCAAAGCCTGGGGTCCGAGGCCGTCATCTCCGAGACGGCATAGCCGGCGCCAAGCTCTTTGCACAGCAAACGAAACGGCTTGTCGGTCACCCCGGCCATCGGCGCCAGGATGCACGGCGAGCGCAATTCAAAGTTGCCGACCTTCATCGGTGTAACTCATGCCTGGTGGGCGAACCGGCCACGTTAGCGAACCTCGCCCAGATCGTCCAGGAACTCGGAGACCGGCTCCAACCCGGTCACCAGAAGCTCTTCACGGGCACGGGTGCACGCGACATACAGCAGGTGCCGCTCGGTCGCGTACACCTCGGCGAGATCGCCGTCGTCGGTGACCAGCTCGATCCGAGATTGCGAGGGGACGACCTCGTCGTCGCAGGCCATCACCGCGACGGCGCGGAACTCCAGGCCCTTGGCCAGGTGCATGATGCAGACGCACGCCTTGCCGACTGCGGATTGCATGCGTTCGTCGAGCGTGACGAAGGGGATGGCTGCCTCGGCAAGCGCCTTTTCTGCGCGCTCGAGCTCGGCCTCCGAGCGAACGATGACGCCGATCTCGTGAGGTTGAATGCCCGCTTCGATGCGGGCCTTGAGCCAGTCGGCGACGATGTCGACCTCCGCGTCCGGCGACGCGGCGCGGACCACGAGGGGCTTCGGGCCGTTGAACACCGACACGGTGCCCTTTCTGACCTCGACCAGCCCGTCCACGTCGGCGACGGACTCGCCAAGCAAGCGATCGGCGCAGGCGCGGATCTGGTGCGAGGTGCGGTAGTTCACCGCAAGTGTTCGCGAGCGGCCACGTACGTCCACACCCAGGGCCTTCCATGAGAATGGCATCTGGAAGATTCGTTGCCCAAGGTCGCCAGCGAAGAACAGTGCGTTGGGGCGATCGCGTCCGACAGTGGCCAGGAACCGTAGCTGGGCGATCGAAATGTCCTGCGCTTCGTCGACGACGATGTGCTCGAAGGGCGGATGCGGTCGATTCTCGAACTCGGACGCCAGACGGGTGAACACTCCTGCCATCGACGTGAAGCCTTCCGCGAGCACGGCGGTTCGGACTGCATTGAAGACTCCCCATAGGGTCTGCCGTTGCGAATCGGACAGTCGCGTCTTGCGCCCCAGCCGTTTCACGTCACGGTATTCGTCCCACGACGCGATCTGCCAGGCGTCGACCACCTGATCCCACTCGTTCAGAAGGAAGGGGATCCCAAATCGAAGTCCGATCACCTGAGCGGCAGCCTGGGTCAATCGCGCCCTGAGGTCGTCACGCGGAAGCAGCCGCACGGGGCCGATCTGGGTCTCGTGCAAGTGAATGCCCGCCGCGTCCATCGCCATGACGTCGATACGCTCCGCGAGTCGCGGCTCCGAACTGATGAGTCGTCGCAGCTTTGCGCGCAGGGCGTTGGCCAGGCTGCAAGAGACCGTGGTCAGCAGTACCCGCGCATCCGGATTGCTCCGCGCAAGGTGCGCGGCGCGATGCAAGGCCACGATGGTCTTGCCGGTGCCTGCAGAACCGGACACCCGCGTCGGGCCGGCGTAGTCGCGCTCCACGAGATGACGCTGCTCGGGATGGAGAAAGATCGTCCATTTGTCCCAAGGCGACGAAAGCGCGCGCTCCAGTTCCTCGACGCTCGAGACCACGCGAAAGCGGCGCTGTGCGTCAGGGTGCTCGAACGGGCCGACCGAGGGTGCCGCGGGAGCCGCGGCCTTGGGCTCTCCGCCGGTGGCCAAATCAAGCAGCGCTTCCGCCGCCTCGGCGGGGAGGTGGTCGACCAGATCCAGCAGCGTGTCTTCTGTCGCCTGCTGTACGTCCGCGATCCATTCCTGCGGCACGCCGTAGCCCAGCAGGAGTTGCTCCGGCGTCGAGGAGAACAAGGCCGGCTTGGCAGTCGAAACGGGGGACTCGACATACCTGGGTACGCGAACCTCCTCGACACGCTCCCGGATCTCGACGAACTGCGCTGCGCCGGTCTTCGGGTGCACGTCGAGCCTGCGGCGCTCTGCCCAGCGATAGGCACGGTCGTGATGATCCACGTAGCAGAGCAACAGACTACCGTTCGAACGATGGACGATCAGCCGAATATCCGCGCTCACCCTCACCGACCAGAAGTTGTTGTCCCGCGCGTTGTCGAGCTTGTGGAAGCTCATGCCCGGGTCGGCGGGGTTGAGCTGCAGGTCGAACGCGGTGGTCTTGACGGCCTTCTGTTCGTCGCCGTTCAGGCGGGCGAGGCTGTCGGTGAAGGTGACGGAGATGCGGAAGTTCATCGCCTATACAGCGTCGTCCATGGGATGAAGACGACCGCGTTCGATGGCGAAGTTCCGCAACAGTTTGGCCAGCTTGCGGCATTGATTCTCGTTCCGCTGACCGAAGTCAATCACTGCATGCGCGGGAGAGTTGGGTAAGGGGTCAGGGCGACTCACAATCCCCAGGCTAGCGCTCTGCCCTCCAGTTACGGCCCAAACACCGATGGATGCGAGCTTCAACCCCTGTGTGAAATGCAGGTAAGCCGCTTCCGCTGTCACCTGATCACCGTCGTACACCGACAATTGACCAGCATCTTTCGGGAACGGAAAGAACGCTTGACTGGACAGATGGTCGTCCCTCAGAAACTGCGGATTCACTTGCCGAAGCAACAATGTCTGGCCATTCATCCGGTGTGCTTACTGATGTTGTCGATCAGGAAAGCGTGCACTTGTGTCCAACCGGTCTCGTTGGCTAGGCTGAAGTTTTGTTCGATGTCTGTTCCATCTGTTCCGAATGCGTGGAAGCTGGCCTGAAAGTCGGCAAGCCGGATGTCGAGCGACGGGTCGCCGGCCGCGTTCCACTCCAGCACCAGATTACCGTCCTGCGTCGGGAAGATCGCGGGCAATGGCAGATCGTCTGGGTAATTGGCAGCGATGCTCTCTGCGAACAATGAAAGGCGCGCTTCGTTCAGCGCCAAGCCTGCGTCCTCGAACCAACCTGGCTGCAGAAGTCTCAGTTCATCCAGACGATTGGTGATGTCGAAGTTCTTCACGACCTCGGCGGACTCGGACGAAAGCACACGCTTCAGACAATCCCAAGCGTCAAAGGTTCCAACACCCTTGACGACCACCCAGTGGCGGGAACGGCCGCCGTACTTGCGTGCATCGTCCCGAAACGCGGGCAGCAGTGGAACGTTGAATTGCCTGTTATCGGCAAGGCGCAGCCGGAACGTCGCCTTCTCCCAATCCACTTCACCGATGTAGCCCAACAATTCGACTTCGCGCTCGTACTCTTCACTAGCGGCCAGCACGAGCTCTTTTCGGCGCGTCGGCGTTAGAACGGCGTTCCCGTCGCACGCCAACGGCAACTCCAACGTTTCGCCATCGCGCAACGAGCGGCCCAGCTGGTTGAAGTGCCCGAGCAGCTCTTTCGGAAACTGATGCGGCAACCGAGCATCAGGCGCGGCCACGCACTCTGCAATCAGATCGCGCGCCCGCTCGAAATGCGTAGCTTCGCTGTTCGGCAATGCCAACACGCCAGACATGACCAAGGCCAGCAGGGGTCTGGTGCTGCCGTCGCCGATCTCTTGAATATCCAGCCGGAAGTTGGCGGCAAAGCCCTTGGGCGCACGTGCGCGCTCGGGATAGTCCTGCTTGTAGAGATGTTTCGCCAGTTCGATGACCAGCGTCTCGTAAGCCGCGAGATCACGCGCCACCTCCACAGGAAGGGTATGTTCGTCGAACCGTTCGCCGGTAAATCGGGGTTGGTAGAACGTGGTCTTCATGCGCATCCGCTCCAAGATTGGCAGCTTACCGCACCGACCGCCTCGCGTCCCGACCGTGGCCAGTCGAAGACTCAGCCAAGGCATGGATGTAGACCGCGGATGGCATCGTGGGAAAGTGTGTCACGTCGCCCGGAACACCTTCATCACCTCATCCCCCAGGTGGTTGATCACTTTCACCGCGATGCGGCCGGAGGTGGGTTTGTCGAAGGGGCGGGAGGTGTCGCTGTTGAGGGTGGCCCAGGCGTCGGGGTCGATTTCGGCCTTGAGCGTGGTCTTCAGTGCTTTGTATGGGTCGTTGGCGCCTAGGAAGTAGGCGTGGCGGACGAAGAAGGATTCCTCGTTGTAGTCGGTGTCGACGAACCAGCAGGCGATGCCGTCGGGGCCGTCGCTGCGGACTTCGCCGGTGTTGGGGTGGAAGACGTCGACGCCATTGACCTTGACGCGTAGCTGGCCGGATTCGCCGTCGGGGCCGGCGTCGAGTATCTCGATGTCGGGTTCGCCGAAGATGACGAAGAGGTTGCCCTTGCCGGTGTTCTTCAGGTCCTCGGCCATGTGCAGGTCGGCGTTCATGCGCGCCTTCAGCACGGGAATGCGGCCGAGCTTGGCGAACTCGCTGGCGTGGGCGTCGTAGTTGAAGGCGCAACTGATCAGCACGTCGAAGCCGGCTTCGGCGGCCTCCTTGGCGGCGTCGACCAGGTCGGGGCGGGCGACGGTGCCGAACTCGGGGCCGATGAAGATGGCGGCGCGCTTTTCGGTGTGGCCTGAGCTGCCTTCATTCGATATGTAGCGGCCTTCCGCGCAGACCAGTTCGCCGGGCCAGGGCGTGAGCGCGGTGAAGTCGATCTTGTCGTCCTTGTGCGCCTGCTGCACGCCGGCGGTCTTCAGTGTGTCGAGGATGATGGCGATGAAGTTGCGCTCGGCGTTGTACTCGGCCTTATCCTCGCCGGTGCCGTCGATCAGCTCGTCGTTCTCGTCGACGCCCAGCACGCGATGCGGGGACAGGCTCTCGACGGTGAAAGGGCCGGCGACGCGGACCTTCTTCTTGTCCTCGTAGGGCTTGTCGTAGAGGTATTCGGGGTCGGCCTTGGCGGCGATCGAGGCGTCGATCTCGCGCTGGCGGGCGATGCGTTGTTCCCACCATTGCGCAAGTAGCCTGGATGCAGGCGCGTCAGCGCCGGAATCCGGGGCACGCGAACCCGGATGACCAGCTTCCGCTGTTGAAGAGCGCCTACGCTTCGCTTCATCCAGGCTACGCGGGATTTCCCACTCTTCCCAGTTCTTGCCCAGCGCGGCGCTCAGTTGCTCGCGTAGCGGCTCCAGCTTATGCCGGAACTTGTCCCAGATCACATCAATCTCGGCGTTGTTGGCGATGGACTTGAGCGTGATGTGCGGCACGCGCTCGTAGACGAAGCCCTGACGGATATTGCCGCGCACCGGCTGGCTGCTCGGCGTGCTGCGGGTGAGCTCGGCTTCCTTGAGCTGGCCTTCGCGGCTGTCAGCCAGCAGGTAGTAGGGGTAGCGCGCGCCCATGATGCGAGCACGGGCCAAGGCGAGGGCCACACGCGATGTGTCGATGGTGATCCAACGGCGGCCCCACTGCTCGGCGGCGTAGGCGGTAGTGCCGGAGCCGCAGGTTGGATCGAGGACAAGATCGCCGGGGTCCGTTGTCATCAGAATGCAGCGCTTGATGACCTCTGTAGCAGTCTGTACGACATACGTTCTCTCAGTCCCGATCTGCGTCGATTCCCATCTGTCGGTGACGGGAAGCATTGGGACATCGCCCACGAACCTCTTGTAGCGGATGGTGGTGGCAGTCCTTTCGATTCGGTTGGATCGAGCGATCCTCGCCAAGCCGGGTTGTGTAGTTTTCCAATGCGTCCCCTTGCGTATCGAATACACACGGCCACCAAACCCGAACTCTCGGCTGGCCCCTTCCGACTCACCATCAGAATAGAGCGGAAACAATTGGTACCGCCGGAACGGGTCCAGCGCAGAGTCGTCTTTCTTCTCGTCGGGTGTAAGTGGCCTGGCCTTGAATTCTTCTTCTTGATACTGGTCGTATCGATCCAGCGAGGGTTCGCCGGCCTTTCGGGGGTTCATCAACCTACGAAACTTGCCTACTTCTCGGCGCCTCGCGTACCAAAGCACATAGTCCACTGTGTTCGAGAGATAGTTTCCCTCGATTCCTCCAGTCTTCTGAAAGGATATGAGCACAACGGAGTTGGTATCCCCGAATACTTCATCCATGACCGCCCGCACCCTATGCACGTTCTCATCCCCGATCTGCACGAAGATCGATCCCGACTCCGTCAGTAGATCCCGCGCCACCGTCAGCCGATCGCGCAGATAGGTAAGGTAAGAGTGGATGCCATCGCGCCAGGTATCGCGAAATGCCTTGACCTGCTCCGGCTCACGGGTGATGTGCTCCGCGTTGCCGTCCTTCACGTCGCGGCTGGTCGTCGACCACTGAAAATTGCTGTTGAATCTGATTCCGTAGGGCGGATCAAAGTAGATGCACTGCACCTTGCCGCGCAGACCCTCGCGCTCGGCCAGGCTGGCCATAACCTGCAGCGAGTCGCCAAGGATCATGCGATTGGCCCAGTGCGCGTCGTGCTGGTAGAACTCCGTGCGCGCGGCCTCGGATGGCAGGCCATTGAAGTCGGCGAACAGGTCGATCATCGCGCCCTGCTTCTCGCGGGCTTCCTGCGCGCGGCGCTGCTCGCTCTGTCGGCGCAGGTCGTCGATCAGCACCTTGGGGTGCACCTTCTCCTGGATGTAGAGCGGCGGCGCGTGCACAACGAGGTCTGACCAGTCCTGCTCGTCCTTGCCGCGCCAGACGATCTGCGGGTCGAGATCTCGATTGCGGCGTTCGTAAGCCACCCGTACCGGTGACTTCTCGTCCTGCGCCAACACCGACTGATACTCGGCCGTTGGGATGTTCTTGCGCTTGGCTTCGTCGTGCTTGAGTGCCTCGACGCTGAGCGGGGTTTTGGGCTTCTTGGCCATTGGAGTGCTCAGTCCAGCGCGTCGGGCTTCTTCAGGGATTTTTTCTGTTCGGACGCCAGGCGGCGTTCGACCTTTTTCACGTCCTCGGCGGCCGGCAGGCTCTCGGGGCGAATGCCACGACTCAGCAGCGTCTTGCGCACGGCGTCGTTGTTGGTGACGTGCTCCTCGGAGATGGCCTTTTCGCTGCGCAGCTTGCTTTCGCGTGCATTGTGGATGGTGATTTCCGCGGCGAAGTCCTTGGCCTTGAGTACGATCGTGGGCGCGAAGTCGGCCAGCGGACGGCTGGCGGGGACTTTCCAGACAGCCTTCATGGCTTGTGTGGACTTGCCGAACAGGGCCTGGTCGCCCTTGCTGCGGATCAGGGCGAAATCCTGATTGCCGCCGGTCTGCTCGTAGATGATGCTCGACAGCTCTTTCTCGGTCTGTGTGAGCTTGTGGCGGGCGGAGACGCGTTCGGCTTCGAGCAGGCGTTGTTCGATCAGCTCCGCGCGACGCGCCTGCACGGCGAAGTAGGTTTGAGCGAAGGCGATCTCTTCTTTCCGCGGGTCGCCATTCTGCGCGATCAGGTAGCAGGCGTAGCGGGTCAGCATCAGGTCGTCGACCTCACGCTGGCTGCCGGAGCCCAACTCGACCATTTTGTTGACGTCAACAAAATGGTCGGTGGCGGTGTGGCCGGACAATTCGCAGGCCGTTTTCGCCTTCGAGATTGCCGAAGCGTTGAAGTTACGCCATTCCGCATAGCCCAGTAGCTGCTGCAGATCCCGCGCCAGCCAGAACTCGACTCCGCCCTCGGTGCGGTTGGCGTGCGACTCGAAGGAGTCGGTAAGGCTGTGGACCAGTTCGGTCTTCATGCTGCGCCCTCTGTAGCTGCTTGGATCATCCGGTCGAAGTGCTCCGCCACCTTGGCGGCGAAGTCTTCCTGCATCTCGTACACGTCGGTGAACTCGGCAAAGGCCCAGCGGCCATGCGTCTTGAGGTTGTTAACGCCCGGGATCCAGTAGGTGTCCATGGTCGCCTTCTTTTCCTTGGCGTCCTCGCGGCGATAGCCCTTGATCTCCACGACGAGGTGCAGCGGGTCGTCCGGGCCGTGGCCGTCGTCGATGTTCACGATGAAGTCGGGGAAGTAGCGGCGGGTGATCGAGCCGAAGCGGTAGGGCACTTCCAGGCCGAGATTGTGGTTCTTGACGTAGGCGAGCACCTTCGGATGCGCCTCGGCGACGCGGCAGAACTCCGCCTCCCAGTCGCTATCGAGCACCACCCAGTTGACGTGGCAGCGTGGCGGTGGGCCCAGCGTCTCCCAGCGGTGGTCACGGGACGTGTTGAAACCGACGTGGGCGGTCGAGCCGGTCGGGTTGTAGGGGTCGAGGATGGCCTTCACTGGCCGGCCTTTTTTCAACTCGTCCTGGGTGATGGCGCGGGTGATGCGCTCGCAGGCGATGTCGGCCAGCTCCTGGTACATGAGCTGGCCTGGGAAGGTGCCGCCCTTGCAGACGAGGCAGGTGTCCAGCCACTCCTTGGTGATGCGCTTGAGCTGGCCGAACAGGTGCAGCTTCGGTTGCTCGCTCTGATCGCGCCATTTGGTGTAGAGCAGGCGCTGGGTGAGATGGAAGAGCAGGGTCGAGTGGCGCAGGTCGCCCAGGTGCTTCAGATTCAGGTCGACACCTTCGCCGATGATGCCGGCATTGCGGGTGATCGACGGGCCGACGATGTCGGGCGTCAACTCCAGCACGGCGTCGTCGTTGAACGTGGCAGTGAGTCGATCCTGAGGTAGCTCGACCCGGTAGCCCTGGACACGCGGAAAGCGAATTTCGAGTGCGTCTCGATCGGGCCGAACGGCCTTGACGTTCACCGTCTCCCGCGGCGGCTGGGGCGGCGCGACGACCGGCTTGGCCGTGAAGTCGAAGGGAATACCGAGCACGTCGGCGTACTCGACGTTGAACAGGCCTTCCTCGTTGGTCTCGTAGGACTGCCGGCGCAGGGCCCGGCCGATGACCTGCTCGCACAGCAGTTGGGTGCCGAAGGCGCGCACACCGAGGACATGGGTGACTGTGTTCGCGTCCCAGCCTTCGGTGAGCATCGCGACGGAAACGACGCAGCGGATGGACTCACCGAGCCGGCCTTCCTTGCCGACGGTGTTCATCACCTCGCGCAGCAGGTCCTGGTCGGTGATGCCATCGGCCGCGCGGACATCGCTGGTGCGCTCGATGATTTCGCGACGGAAGCGTTCGATCTCGTCGGCGGCCATGCTGCGGAAGTTCGCGTCCAGCGCATCTCCGGACTCGAGCTGCTCACTGTCGATCAGCAGGGTGCGCGGGCGCGAGATCGGGTTGCCGTGCTCGTCGAAGTTCTGGAATAGCGGCAGGCGGCCGTTCTGCAGCGTGGTGGAGTCGTCGTCGTTCTCCTGGTGGAAGCCGGAGATGTAGTCGTAGACGAGCTTGGAAGTGGAGGTGTTGTTGCAGACGACGATGAAGCAGGGTGGCACTCGGATCCTCGCCTTCTCCCAGAGGTCGAAGGTCTTCGCGTAGTGGCCGTAGAGCGCTTCCAGGGCTGTCTGCAGTTCGACCGGGATGCTGAGCGGGTCGAGCTGCTTGGACTTGCCGCGGCCCTTCTTTGGCATCTTTGGGCCGATGTGCTTCCACAGCTCGCGGAACTTCGGCATATCATTGCCGGGAATGTTGTCGGCCACTGGGACGCGCGGCAGCTTGACGATGCCGCATTCGATGGCGTCCATCAGCGAGAAGTCGCTCATGGTCCATGGGAATAGGGTTCCCTCGGCGTAGCCGGAGCCGCCGAGAAAGAACGGAGTCGCAGAGAGGTCGAGCACGCGCGACATGCCGAGCTTGCGGTTCACCGCTTCGAGGCCGGAGATCCAGAGACGCGCGGCCTCGTTGTTCTCCTCAGCCTCGCGCTTCTCGTCGCCCTTGAGGTCGTCCTCGTCGGGGGCGTGCGGCTTCTCCCGATAGCAGTGGTGCGCTTCGTCGTTGATCGCCAGGATATTCTTGATGCCCATAAGCTCGGGCATGACGCGCTGTAGCATCTGGCCTTCGGTCTCCTGGGTGTTCAGCTCTTCGCCACCGCGCCCCTGCAGCAGCAGCCGCCCACCCTTGGACAACTCCATGCGCTCGCGCAGCTTGAAGGCGTGGTAGTTGGTGATGACGATCTTGGCGCGCTCAACCTCGCCGAGAATGTCGGTGGGGACCAACTCGCGACTGGCGTAGTAGCTGTCGGGGTCGCTTGGCTGGAGGACGCGCAGACGGTCCTTGATGGTGAGTCCGGGGGCAACTACCAGAAAGCCACGGGTGAACTTCCGGCTTCCCGGGTGGCGCACGGCGTTGACCGTTTGCCAGGCAATGAGCATCGCCATCACGGTGGTCTTGCCGGCACCGGTGGCGAGCTTCAATGCCAGGCGCATCAGCTCGGGATTGGCGTCAGCGTTTGCCTGGGCCAGGTGCCTCAGAAAGCGCTCACCTGTCTTGCCGATCTGGGGTGCGACTTCAGTCAGCCAAATCGCGGTTTCTACAGCTTCCACCTGGCAGAAGAACGGGCGAATGCTGGAGAACGGATGGTTGCGCCAGTGGTTCAACAAGCGTGCCGTTTCTGCCGTCACCCGCCATTGTGCCTGAGGTAGCCGCCGCCAGGCATCAACTTCCTGTCGGACGCCATTGATGGCCGACGTGTGATCGTACTGCTGGCTTTCTGTGGAGAGCCCTTTGCCTTCATCGAAGATGAGCGACGCCTGGTCGCCGGCGCCGCCCTTGCGCTTACGCGGCTTGGGGATGGGGGTGATGAAGTCGGCGGGACGCCGTAAAGGTTTGATCGCTTGAGTCGGCTGACCACTCGCGTCGAGCTCCCAGTGCCGAGAGGGGTACTCGTAGGGGGAGTTGAGGATCGGCCGTACGAAGAATGGGTTGGTCATCTCGTTGCCAGTCACGTTCCTACCGGCCCGCTTCGCGCATCGGATCGGCTAGCTTCGCCTGCAAACCTTGCGCGATCGGATGGGGCCCGATCCACGGCGCGGCCGACCGGACCGGCGTTGCCGCGTTACCTGCGGGGGGCCCCGGTGCCATTCAGGGTCCGACGCTGGTTGCAGGATGCAGGGCCGGCACTGCGGTCCGGTCGTGCTTGTAGCGGAACAGCGGAATGAACAGCAGGGTCATCACCAGGGCGTAGGCGGCAAACGCCAGCCAGATGCCGTGCCAGTCCTTGCTCTGGTCCGGGTAGGTGAAGAAACGGTCGATCACCAAGCCGCTGATGGTGCTGCCGAGCACCGCGCCGACGCCATTGGTCATCAGCATGAACAGGCCCTGGGCGCTGGCGCGGATGGCCGGGTCGCTGCGCGACTCGACGAACAGGGAGCCCGAGATGTTGAAGAAGTCGAAGGCCATGCCGTAGACGATGCAGGACAGGATGATCATCCACAGGCCACTGCCCGGGTCGCCATAGGCGAACAGGCCGAAGCGCAACACCCAGGCGACCATGCTGATCACCATTACCCGCTTGATGCCGAAATTCTTCAGTACGAACGGGATCGCCAGGATGAACAGGGTCTCCGAAATCTGCGAAATCGACATGATGATCGCCGGGTAGCGCACCGCGATCAGGCCCTGGAAACGATCGACATTGGCGAAGTCGTGCAGGAAGGTATCGCCGTAGGCATTGGTCAGTTGCAGGGCGGCACCGAGCAGCATGGCGAAGATCAGAAAGACCGCCATATTGCGGTCCTTGAACAGTCGGAACGAGGTCAAACCGAGCGCGTCGACCAGGGACTTGCCCGGTTTGCCGCGCAGTTTCGGCGGGCAGGGCGGCAAGGTGAATGCGTACAGTCCGAGCAGCAGCGAGGCGCCGGAGGCGACATAGAACTGGCCGGCCGAGGTTTCCAGACCGAGCAGACTGACCGTCCACAGGGCGGCGATGAAGCCAATCGTGCCCCAGACCCGGATCGGCGGGTAGTCGACGACTACGTCGCGGCCGTCCTGCTTGAGTGCGTTGTAGGCGACCGTGATCGCGAGTGCGATGGTCGGCATGTAGCACATCATGTTCAGCAGCATCACCCAGAACAGCAGGCTCGGTCGATCGATCATCGGCACCATGAACAGCACGATGGCGCCACCGATCTGCAACAGGCCGTAGAGCTTGTGGGCGCTGATCCACTTGTCCGCGATGATGCCGGCGATCGACGGCATGAACAGCGAAGCGATGCCCATGGTCGAAAAGATCGCGCCGAAACCGGTGCCCGACCAGTGCCGGTTCTGGAACCAGTAGGCGCCGATGGTCAACAGCCACGCCCCCCAGATGAAGAACTGGAGGAAGTTCATCACGATCAGACGCAGTTTCAGATTCAAGGACGCCGCTCCCGTTGGCGCGCGGCTCGGCTGGCGGCGCAGCCGGCAGCCTAGCAGCCTGTCGGACTTTCCGCGCGTTCCACGGGGAAGGTCCGACAGGCTGCTAGGGCACGGCGCTGCTATCGGCAAGGCGCCGGATCAGGCGCCGGATTGGCGGCGGATGGCGAGCGTCCAGGCACCGCCCGGGTTTGCCGGGCGCTCGCTCGATGACCTGCATCTGCGACCTGCGGCAAGGGCTGAATGGCGCTTCGACGAAGCCTGAACGGCGGCCAATTTGGCCGGTCGGCGGCGCGCAAAATTCACAAGGCATTCATGGCCACAACGCCACCTTGGAAGCCGCGTCCACGACGCCAACCGAAGGAGATAGAGAAATGCGCAACGCAAGCACCTGGTCGATTCTGGTTGCCGGTCTTTGCCTGTCGGCAACCGCGCTCGCCGGCCACTACGGCGAGACCGAATATGCTCTGGCCCGGGTGGTTTCGGTCGATCCGATCATCGAAACCATCAGCCAGCCGGTCGAACATGAGGTTTGCTGGAACGAGCCGGTGACTTACCGCGAGCCGATGCGTCACGATCGCGGTCGTCGTTCCGGGGCTGGTCCGGTGCTGGGCGCGATCGTCGGTGGGGTGATCGGCAACCAGTTCGGTCGTGGCCGCGGCCGCGACGCGACGACGGTGGCTGGTGCCGCGCTGGGCTATGCCATCGCCCACGATAACCAGCGGCGTTACGACGGCGGTTATCGGGGTGGCTATCGCGAACGGGTGGTGTACACAGACGAGCGCCGTTGCCGGATCGACACTTCTTATCGTGAAGAACAGCGCGTGACCGGCTATGACGTGAGCTACCGCTTCCATGGCCGCATCCACCACACCGTCACCGATTACCATCCTGGCGACACCATCCGGGTCGCGGTGCAGGTGCAGGCGGTTCGCTGATCCGGGAGCGCCGAGCACCAGCTCGGCACTACTGCGTCTGAGCCGCGAAACTGTCCGGGTGAGTGGCAATCGGCTATGCCGAGCTGGTGCTCGGCGC
>JBGSKT010000334.1:0-5509 GCA_041741075.1 Lysobacterales bacterium | reverse complement strand
AGCATCGATGCCGCCCGGCGTGCCACTACCGAGCGCTGGGCTCTGGCCCGGGGCACGGCCTTCCAGCCGCGCCAGCCGCGAATCCAGATCGACATACTGGTCGCGGGCACGCTTCTTCACTTCCTGGATTTCAAAACCCTGCTGCTCGACCAGGCCGCGCAGTTCGCGCACCTCGGCCTGCAGCGCTTCGATTCGGTTCAAGGTCTCGACCATCGACTGGCCGTTTTGGTTCTGGCTCTGCTGCTCCAGACGGGCGACCCGCTCGGCCAGGCTGATGCGTCCCGACTGGGCCACGGCACCGGCGCTCCAGAGCAGGCCGAGACAGACAGCACCAAGCAGCACGCGCGCGGCAAATCGGGGTTTCATCGGGTTGACTCCAAGGGTTGCAAACACCTCACCAGCCTTGCGGCTCGGAGCATTCGCGTCAAGGGGAAAAACAAACCCCCGCTGAGCGGGGGTCGGTTTGCAGATCAAGGGCCGGCAAGCGGACCCAAGGGCCCGGATGCCGGCAACCGGCGCTTACTGTGCCTTGGTGTAGATGATCTCGGCACGGCGGTTCTTGGCCCAGCAGTCTTCACTCGACTGGGTGCAGGTCGGACGCTCTTCACCATAGGAGTTCACGGTGATCTGGCCGGCCGAACCGCCATTGGCCTGGATCGCGCCCGACGCGGCATTGCCACGACGCTCGCCCAGACCCAGGTTGTATTCGCGCGAACCGCGCTCGTCGGCGTGGCCTTCGAGGGTCATCCGCGAACCCGGGACATCGCTCAGATACTTGCCGTGGCAGGCGACGATCGCCTGGTACTCGGGCTTGACCGTGGCCTGGTCAAAATCGAAGTAGACCACGCGCTGGCGCAGGCAGGCATCGGTTTCCAGGTCGCTGGCGTCGTACTTGCCGTCATCGACGACCGGCGGCGGGGTCGGGTTGGTCGTCGCTACGGGCGCGGGCGCGGGCGCTACTTCCTTCACTTTCTTGGAGCAGGCGCCCAGGGAAACGGCCAGGGCGGCGATCAACAGATAACGCATCGGGTGGTTCATTTTTAAGTCCTCGGGGTGGGTAATTGCGATCCGGCCGTCAGGAGTCCTGACCTTGCAACCGAACAGGTAAAGCAAAAAAGCAGATTAACGTTGTCTGAATGGCGACCACGCTGGTTCGCGCACATCACCGTCCGCCAGTACCAGCCGCTGGCGAACGCGCCCATCTGCCGAAACGGCATACAACACGCCGCGCTGTCCTTCGCGAGCCGCGTACAACAGCATGCTGCCATTGGGCGCGAAGCTCGGCGACTCATCCAGATTACCGGGCGAAAGCAGGGTGACTTCCGCGCCGCCGCGTGAGCGGTCGAGCAACGCAATACGATACACATTCCCGCTGCCCTGCGCCATAGCGATCTTCTGGTCGCCAGCGTACAAAGTGGCGCGGGCGTTGTATTCACCCTGGAAGCTGATCCGGGTCGCCTCGCCGCCGCTGGCGGCCACTGAGTAGATCTGCGGTTTGCCGGCCCGGTCCGAAGTAAACAGGATGCGGCTGCCGTCAGCGGTCCAGACCGGCTCGGTGTCGATCGCGTAGTGGCGGGTGACCTGGGTCAGGCTGCGGTCGGCCAGGTTCATCACATAGACTTCCGGGTTGCCGGACTGCGACAGGGTCATCGCCAGCCGGCTACCATCCGGCGAGAACGCCGGGGCGCCATTGATGCCGCGGAACGAAGCCAGCACCTGGCGGTTACCGGTGGTGAGTTCCTGCACGTACACGGTCGAACTGCCGCGTTCGAAGCTGACATAGGCGAGCTTTTTGCTGTCCGGCGACCAGGCCGGCGACATCAGCGGCTCCTGCGAACGCACCACCACCTGCGGGTTGAACCCGTCGGAATCGGCCACCATCAGCGCATACTGGGTGTTGCGACCGACCCCGGTCGAGGTGACGTAGGCCATCCGCGTCCAGAACGCCCCGCGCACCCCGGTGATCTTCTCGTAGACGAAATCGGCGATCTGGTGGCCGGCGCCGCGCAGGTCGCCACGCCGCGAACTCAGCGCCAGACCGAGCAAGCGCTGGCCGGTGGCGATGTCGTGCAGCTCGAACTCAATGCGCAGCACGCCCTGATCTACGTCCAGCACTCGCCCGATCACCAGATGATCCTGCTTGAGCAGGCGCCAGGTCGGGTATTTGACATCACTGCCGCGCAGCGGATATTCGATGATGTCGCTGCGGCCCAGCGCCTTGAACTGGCCGCTGCGATTCAGGTCGCCGGAGATCACTTCGGCCAGGTCGGTGTCGAGCGGCAGGCCGCCGCCCTCGTAGGCGAATGGCACCACCGCGATCGGCCGCGCCGAAGGATTGCCGTTGGCGATGTCGATGCTGAGTGTCTGTGCCCCGGCAAGGTTGGCGATGACCAGCAGAAACAGGAACAGGGCGCGACTCATTGCATGCTGCATAGGGACTCCGGGTAGCAGAAATTGAAATCGATCTGGCGCTGGAACACCGTTTCGAAACCGCGATAGGGCAGCGGTTGCGCACGCAGCACCGCCGCTTCCAGCGAACGTTTGGTGGCGTCGTCGGCGCTGCACGGCGGCAGCACCGTGGCCGACAGCACTTCGCCACCGACGATCTGGATGATGCGCACGGTACAGCGCACCGAATCCACATTGTCCGGGCGCAGCCAGTGCGGGGTGATCTGGTTTTGCATGGCAATCTTGTAATGCCCGAGCAGGGAATCGTCCTTGCCTTCATTTCCAGCCGCCGGCGCGGCCTGCGCGTCCTGGCGCTGGCGTTCGGCGGCGCGCTGGCGGTCAAGGTCCGCCTGCCGGTTCTCGGTCTGCAGCTGGGCCAGCTTGCGTTCTTCGATGCGGCGTTTGTCCTCGGCCGCTTCGCGCTGTTTGCGGATGTCGGCCAATTGCTGCTGGCGCTCGCGCTCCATCTTCTCAAGCTCGCTTTCCGGCTCGGTGAGGTCGAGCTGCTCCTTCCTGCGCAACAATTCCTGTTCGCGCTCGGCCTTCTCGACGGCATCGGCAGCCAGGCGCACCTTTTCCTGCTCGCGCTGATCTTCGGCCCGCAGCGGCGGCGCCTGGGGCATTTTCAGTTTGGGCGGCTCCGGTTTGGGTGCGGGCGGGGCGATCGGTGTCGGTCGCGGTGGCTGGGGTTTGGCGGTGTGCACCGGCTTGGGCAGCGACGCCGCGGCATAGTCGATCAGGGTCGCCTCGATCACCGGGCCGACCACGCTCAGCGGCTCGGCCTGCAGGTTCCAGAACATGCCGACGAACAGCAGCCCGAACAGCACGGCATGCAACAGCAGCGACTGGGTGATGGTGCGCAGGTTGAACTGGCCAGCATCCACGGTGTTCGTCTCGAAACGCGCCGTTTCGGCGCGGGCTGGGTAGGTCTGGCGAGTGCTTACTTTTTCTTTTCGGCGATCGGCTGGGTCATCAGGCTGACCTTGGGCACGCCGGCCGCCTGCAACTCACCCATCAGCCGCAGCACCTCGCCGTATTGCAGGGTGGTCGCGGCACCAACCACCACCGGCACCTTCGGATTCTGCCGGACGAAGGCTGAAACCTTGTTGACCAGGGTGGCGTTGTCGATGCTTTCGCGGCCTTCGCTGCCCAAGGTCAGGTAGGTGCTGCCGTCGGCCGCCATCGAGATCAGTACCGGGTCGGAATCGGTCACCAGGGCGCGGGCATTGGTCTCCGGCAGGTCGATATCGACGCCAAGATTGAGCAGCGGTGCGGTCACCATGAAAATGATCAGCAGCACCAGCATCACGTCGATATACGGCACGACGTTGATTTCGGACTTGAGCTTGCGGCGTTTGCGGATGCGAGTATGGATGGCCATGGCCTGGGCAACGATGGGTAAGGCGTTATAAACCAATAAAGGTGGCAGATCGCGAAGGATTTTGCCCCATCTGCGAGGCACGCAAGGGGGCGCATAGTCCGACTATGTAACGCCTTGCGGAACGAAGCAGATGGGGCGAGACCAGCAAGATGTCACCTTTATTGGTTTACAGCGCCTAAGGGTGTCCGGAGTCAACCGTTGTCTTCGACGTGGGCCTGGCGTTGCAGGATCGAGGAAAACTCCTCCTGGAACGCATCGAACTTGTTGTTCAGCCGCTCGACCTGGGTCGAGAAGCGGTTGAACGCCCACACCGCCGGGATCGCCGCGAACAGGCCCATCGCGGTCGCGACCAGGGCCTCGGAGATGCCCGGGGCGACGGTGGCGATGGTCGCCGCTTTCATATTGGCGAGTCCCTGGAACGAGATCATGATGCCCCAGACGGTGCCGAACAGCCCGACGTAGGGGCTGATCGAACCGACATTGGCGAGGAACTCGAGGCTCTGGTCGAGCCGGTCCATTTCGCGCCCGGCAGCGGCACGCATGGCGCGCTGGGCACCCTCGACCATGCTACGCGCGTCCATTTGCCGGCGCGTGCGCAGGCGTGCGAATTCGCGAAAGCCGGCCTCGAAAATGCTGGCCAGGCCGGTCGCCTCGCCCGGGCGCTGGCCGACTTCGCGGAACAATGCGGCCATGTCGGTGCCGGACCAGAAGCGCTCCTCGAACTCATTGGCCTGACGCCGGGTGGTATCGAGCATGCGGCGCTTGCCGATAATGATGGTCCAGCTCGCGAGCGAGGCGAACAGCAGCAGACCCATGACGAACTTGACCGGCAGGCTGGCGCCCAGCACCAGCACCAGCACATTGAGACTTTGCGTCGATTCCACGGTCACTCCATCGTCAAGGCACGAACAAATCCGCCGGGATCGGCCGTGGCCGGAACCCGGAAGCCGATACACAGGCCACCCGCAGCGTGGCTTCGAGCAGCACCTCGGCGTCTGGGCCGCGGGTGATGTTTTGGGCAAAATGCAGACTGGCGCCACCGCGACGCAGCAGCGAACTGCCGACCAGCAACTGATCGTCGAGACGTGCGGGGCGGAGGAAGGATAGCGAAAGCGCGCTGACTACGAACACCAGATCGCGTTCGTCCTTCAGCCGCGATTGATCCAGGCCGAGCGCGCGCAGCCATTCGCTGCGGGCGCGCTCCAGAAAACGCAGGTAACTGCCATGGTAGACGACACCGCCGGCGTCGGTATCTTCCCAGTACACGCGAACCGGCCAGACGAACCGGTCGGCGGGCGCGATCATGGCTCTGGCTCGAACAGATCCGGCACCAGCGCCGCGCTTTGCCGCGGCGGCTTCCAGCCGAAGTGCCGGTACGCTTTGGCGCTGGCCATGCGCCCGCGCGCGGTGCGGATCAGAAAGCCCTGCTGGATCAGGAACGGTTCGACCACGTCTTCGAGTGTGCCGCGTTCTTCGCTCAGCGCAGCGGCCAGCGATTCCACCCCGACCGGGCCGCCATCGAAACTTTCGATGATCGTGGTCAGAAAGCGCCGGTCGAGCGCATCGAAGCCCTCCTCATCGACCATCAGCATGGTCATCGCCTGCTCGGTCAGGGCGCGGGTAATCACCCCGCTGCCGCGCACCTGGGCGAAATCACGCACCCGCCGCAGCAGCCGGTTG
>JBGSKT010000333.1:0-1978 GCA_041741075.1 Lysobacterales bacterium | reverse complement strand
GCCGAGCTTGAGGCCGAGCGTGGCCAGCGCGACGCTATCCAGGCCCAGCCCCCAGAGCCGATTCAGGGCGACCAGCACGGTCGCCGCATCGGAGCTGCCACCGCCCAGTCCGGCACCGATCGGGATGCACTTGTCGAGCCCGATCAGGGCGCCCTGGCCGGTGCCGCTCGCCCGCTGCAGCAAACGCGCAGCGGCCAGGCTCAGATCATCTTCCGCGCCGATCGAGGCCAGTTCGCCGCGACGCGCGATGCGGCCGTCGCCGGTCGGCTCGATACGCACCCGGTCGCACAGATCGATCAGCTGGAACACGGTCTGCAGGCGGTGATAACCATCGGCGCGGCGGCCGAGCACGTGCAGAAACAGATTGATCTTGGCCGGCGCTGGCCAGACCGAAATTGTTTCAGCCGCCACCGCCAACCTCGACCGTTTCGATCTGCCAGCTGGCGATCGCAAGCCGCACCCGGGCGTTGCCACGGCGCGCTTCGATGCGGCCCGGCAAGGGCGGGTCGAAGCCGGTATGCCAGTCGCGGTATTCGATGTGCCAGCCGGCCTCGTCCAGTGCCGTCGGCCAGCCGTCGGCATCGCGCTGCATGCGGCTGGCCGGATCGGCACTGCGGCCCTGCACCCACTGCCGTAGTGCCGCCACCGGCAGATCCCAACCCAGTTCGCGCTTCAACAGCGTCTCGGCCGATCGTCCACGCACCGTCTGGGCACGCAGCCCTTCCAATGCGGCGCCGGCGTCATCGCCGCGCAACCGCCAACTCTGCCCGCTGACCGGCGCACGCAGGCGAATGGTGTATTGATCGAGATTCTGCTCCCAGTCGATATGGCCGCTGCCACTTTCCGCACCGGTCGCGATGGCCAGCCGGCCGGACAGGGTGAAGCGGGTGAGCAGACGATTTTCGGCGCCCACGGGGTAACGGCCACGATGTTCCTTGCCGCCCCAGTTCCAGGGCATCGCGGCGCAACCGGCGAGCAACAGGGTGCCCAATAGCAAACCCGCGATTTTCATAAACCGTGCCTGCGCATGGTGTCGTTCAATACCCGATCTTCGGGCGACTGCGCACGGGCCTTGTTCCAGACTTCGGCGGCTGCCTGCTGCTGACCATCGGCCCACAGCGCTTCGCCCAGATGCGCGGCGATTTCCGCATTCGGGTCGGCCGCCTGGGCGGCACGCAGCCAGCCGACTGCATCGCTGAGCTGGCCCAGACGGAACAGCACCCAGCCCATGCTGTCCATGATCGCCGCGTCCTTGGGCGCCAATGCCAATGCTTGCTTGATCATCGCCAGCGCCTCGGGTAGGCGCTCATTGCTGTCGGCCAGGGTGTAGCCGAGCGCGTTCAGGGTCGCCGGGTCGTCGGGGTCTTGCTCCAGCAACTGGCGCAGATCCTGCTCGGCAGCGGCGACATGGCCCTGCGCGGCATGCGCCAGGGCGCGGGCGAAGCGCAGTTCGCGGTCATTCGGCAGGACCAGCAGCCCACGGTCATAGGCGGCGATCGCCTGTTCCGGCCGACCGGCATCGGACAGCAGGCTGGCTTCGACCAGGTAGCTGCTCTGCAGATCGGCCTGTTGGTCGATGCCGTCCTCGCGCAATTTCCGGATGGTTTCCAGCGCTCGGTCGAGCTGGCCGTTTTCCGCCATCAGCAGGGCCGCACGCAGAACCGCGGGGCTGCGCTCGGGGTCGTCCGGCAGCGCCAGGTACCAGTCGATCGCCGCGTCCGGCTCGGCCAGCAGTTCGGCCACTGCACCCAATCGTGACAGCCGGCCGGCCGGTCGTGGCGCCGGCAGATCACGCAAGGCCTGGTAGGCCGAGCGCAGCAGTTTCTGGTCTTCGGCCTTGGCGGCGTAAGCGATTTCTGCGTTCAGGGTATCGTCGCCACCGGGACGCAAGGCCGCCAGCACCGTCGCCGCTGCGGCCGGGTCGCCACTGGTCGCCAGGGTTTCGGCCAGGGCCAGACGCAGCCGGCGTGCATCCGGC
>JBGSKT010000332.1:0-1591 GCA_041741075.1 Lysobacterales bacterium | reverse complement strand
CTTTTGGCCCAGGGCGTCGTTGCGACTCGCTCATTTGGAATAACCAAACCACGCTCGCCGCGCCTAGCCCTGGGCCAAAATCGGCCCCGGCGCGCCCGCGCGGAAAGTCCGACAGGCTGCTAGGCTCGCAATCTGCCTTCGACGCTGTTGGCCTTTCCCGCTGGCCCTACCGCCGGCCTTGATGCTGCATTGCGGCAGCACCGGTGGCTCCGGGTGCGGCGCTTGTCGCCGCCGCAGTGACGGCGACTATTTCCGGGCGAGCCGGCCGGTGGCGGGCTTGCATGCGCTGCCGGCGCCGTCTTCACAGTAGATGCGATGCAGGGTTTCCATGATCGCCTGTGCCGGACCTTCGGCCAGGGCGTAGTAAATGGTCTGGGCATCGCGGCGGGTGGTCACCAGACCATCGGTACGCAGCACGGCGAGATGCTGCGACAAAGCCGACTGACTGAGGTCGAGTTCGGCGTTGAGTGCGCCCACCGAGTGTTCGCCTTCGGCAAGCAGGCACAGCACCATCAGGCGCGACCGGTTGGCCAGTGCCTTCAGCAGGCGGCTGGCATCGCTGGCATGGACGCGCATGGCGCCGGGATCGAAGACCTTGGTGGGACGAGTCATGGCAGGTCGGCTCAAACGGTGAACGCTCATGCCCCGGTCTCGGTCGAGATCGGGCTGTCGACGGCGAGCGAGTGTACCTTGGCCGGGGCCACGCATTGCAACACCCGTGTGCAACTGTGAAGCAGGCGCGGCCACGGCAATGAACAGGCAAATCAAGCTGAGCAGCGACCGGTAACGGGTGGTTGCTGCGGCCCCGAGGCAGGGCAAGCGTCCGCCCGACACCCCGGCGCGCTTTGCGGGAACCGGGGTGCTACGACCGAGTGTCCTGCTGTGGCTTGATCCGTTTCGTGGACACCGAGTGGACGGGGCTGCGCAACTGTGGCCGCCGCGCCGGGCAAGACCTTGTTCGAGTTGGGTTCCTGCGGGCGCGACCGATGGCCGAGCTTCACCGCTCAGGCGTGCCTCGTCTTGACTTAAATTAAGACA
Source organism: Lysobacterales bacterium (assembly GCA_041741075.1). Lineage (GTDB taxonomy): Bacteria > Pseudomonadota > Gammaproteobacteria > Xanthomonadales > Ahniellaceae > 0-14-3-00-62-12. The sequence continues at coordinate 553 of JBGSKT010000332.1, read as the reverse complement.
TAGCTAATATATCCGAACAACCGCACAAACCAAGCTCTGGGAGGATGGGTCATGAACCTCGATCGCGCAGTAATGGCGTTTGCCGGCGTGATGGTGTTGATCAGTGCGGCCCTGGCCCACTGGTTCTCGCCCTGGTGGTTGTTGCTGACCGCATTCGTCGGCCTGAATCTGGTCCAGGCAGCGTTCACCGGCCGGTGTCCGGCGGCGAAGCTGTTCGCCGCGTTGGGCAGCAAGCCAGGAAATGCATTCCGATGAGCACGCTCGGGCGGGTTGCCGGTCTGGCGGCGGGGTCGTTGCTTGCACTGACTGGTTGCGGCGTCGAGTCGCCGGCGCGGTCGCCGATGGCGACCCCGATGAAGCTGGATGTTCTGTCGGTCCAGATGGAAACCGCGCCGCGCGAGCGCATCTGGGATGGCGTGGTCGAGGCGGTGAACCAGGCGACCTTGTCGGCGCAGACCGGCGGCCGGGTGCTGGAGCTGCCCTACGATGTCAACGATTACGTGCCGGCCGGTGCGGTGGTGGTGCGCTTTACCGCGGTCGAGCAGCAGTCCGG
>JBGSKT010000331.1:0-3346 GCA_041741075.1 Lysobacterales bacterium | reverse complement strand
GCTGGCGCCCTGCTGCTGGCGATCCTGGCCGCGCTCGGCCTGGCATCGCGCAAGCGCAAGCCGGCAGCGTTGCCGCAGCGCAGTTCGGTCGCCGGCGCCTTTGCCGGAGGGGCGGGTTCGGACGAAACTGATCACGCCGATGGCGATTCGGTGGAGACCGATCTGCTCAATGCGCTGGCGCTCGATCCGACCGACCTCAACACCCATCTCAATGTGCTCGAGTACTTTTACACCCGAGGCGATGCCGACAAGTTTGAGGCGGCGGCGGAAGCGATGTACGGCCAGATCAGCGACGAGAGCGCGCCGGAATGGCAGGCGGCCCTGCTCATGGGCATGGAATTGTGCCCAACCCACCCGCTGTTCACTCGTGGCGCCGAACAACCGGCGGACGCTGCTGCAGTGACCGCCGACGCCGATGCACACGAATTCGCCGAAACCGAATTCGGCAACGGTGCCGAGCCTTGGGCGCAATCGACCGAGCCGCACCAGGCGGCCCAGCCAGTGGATGATTTCGTGGATGACTTCGTGGATCAACCCGAAGTGGCCAGCGGCAGCGCCGAAGAGTTCGATTTCAATCTGATGGAAGCGGACCTCCAGCCGCAGGCGGCCGCCACGCCAGCGGCGGTGGATGATGGCCTGTCCTTCGATTTCGAGCTGGAAAAGCCGGCCTCGGTGGCGCAAGCGCCGGTGGCCGCTGCGCCGCCCCCGACGCCAACTGCCGCGACCGCCATTGGCGGCGACGACATCCTGGGTGAGGACGCGGTCGCTACCAAGATCGATCTGGCTCGGGCCTATCTGGATATGGGCGACAGCGATGGCGCCCGCAGCATGCTGGAAGAGGTATTGACCGAGGGCAATGCCAACCAGCGAGCGGAGGCAAAGGAGCTGCTGGCCGAGATCCGTTGATCCAGCGGACAGCGGACCGCAGCCCGTCGCCCCGGCGCAAGCCGGGGCCCAGCCCGGAAGACGGAGGACAGATGACCGAAGTGGCGGTCACCTCGGCGTGGGGAGAGCGCCCGGCCTGTCCCTAGCCACTCGCAACGCCGGGATGACGACGGTGTTCAGCAGCCCCCAGACCCTGGCCCCCAGCCCCTATCCGATGCGCATTGCCCTCGGCCTTGAATACGACGGCACCAACTTCCACGGTTGGCAGCGGCAGAGCAATGGCGCTGCGGTGCAGACCGAACTGGAGGCGGCGCTGAGCTATGTCGCGGATGCGCCGGTGGTGGTGCAGTGCGCGGGTCGTACCGATGCCGGCGTTCATGCCGATTGCCAGGTCGTGCATTTCGACGCGCCGGTCATGCGCAGTCCGCGCGCCTGGTTGTTCGGGACCAATACCCAATTGCCGCGCAGCATCGCGGTGCGCTGGGCACAGCCGGTGGCAGGGGATTTCCATGCGCGTTTTTCCGCCCGGGCGCGGCGCTATGTTTATACGTTGATCAATCGGCCCAGCCGCCCGGGCCGGCTGCGCCGCTTCGCCGCCTGGGAGGGACGGCCGCTTGACCTGGGCGCCATGCAGCAGGGTGCCGTGCATTTGCTCGGCGAACATGATTTCACCTCGTTCCGCACGGTTGCCTGCCAGGCACGTTCGCCGGTGCGCACGGTCCACTTGCTCGGCCTGCGCCGCGAGGGTGATCAGATCAGCATGGAAATCGAGGCAAACGCATTTCTGCATCACATGGTGCGCACCATCATCGGCAGCCTGCTGGTGGTCGGACGCGGCGAGCAGTCGCCGGACTGGATCGCCGAAGTGCTGGCCGCGCGTGATCGTGGCCAAGCGGGGGTGACCGCAGCGGCGGCCGGCTTGCTCTTCGTCGGGCCGCGTTATCCGCGCGAATGGGGTCTGCCGGACGAGGTCTGCCTGCCATGAACTTGGTCCACGGTCGCACCCGGATCAAATTCTGCGGCCTGACCCTGCGTGATGATGCGCTGGCCGCAGCGGCGCTGGGGGTGGATGCGATCGGATTGATCTTCGCCGCTTCCAGCCGGCGTTGCCTGAGCCCGGCGACGGCCCAGGCGATCGCCTCGGCCCTGCCGCCCATGGTCAGCAGGGTGGGCCTGTTCCAGGACACCGACGCCACTTCGGTACGGGCGGTGCTGGCGGCGGTCGAGCTGGATCTCCTGCAATTTCATGGTGAGGAATCGGCGGCCTTTTGTGCCCAGTTCGGCAAGCGCTGGCTGAAGGCGGTGCCGATGGGCGTGCTGACCGATGCGGTGGATCTGGAACGCTACCTCGCCGAGCATGTCGCCGCCGCGGGCTTAGTGTTCGACAGCCACGGCGCTAACCGGCCGGGCGGCAGCGGCGAGCCCTTTGACTGGCGGCGGTTGCCGGCAACGCTGGCGCGGCCGCTGGTTCTGGCTGGTGGATTGACCGCCAGCAACGTCGCGTTGGCGATCCGGCAACTGCGGCCGTTCGCGGTGGATGTGAGTTCCGGGATCGAATCCGCCCCTGGGGTCAAGGATCATGCGAAAATGCGCCTCTTTGTAGCAGAGGTGCGCCGTGCTGAACGTGATTGACCCGCCCGCCGATTATTCGTCGCAACCGGATGCCCGCGGACATTTCGGCCCGTATGGCGGTCAATTCGTCGCCGATACGCTGATGGCGCCGCTGGCCGAGCTGACCGCCGCCTATCAAGCAGCACGCAGCGACCCGGCGTTTCTGGCCGAACTCGACCATGACCTCAAACACTACGTCGGCCGTCCCAGCCCGATTTACCACGCCAGACGACTTAGCGAACAAGTCGGCGGTGCGCAGATCCTGCTCAAACGCGAGGACCTGAACCACACCGGCGCACACAAGATCAACAACACCATCGGCCAGGGCATGCTGGCCCGGCGCATGGGCAAGACCCGCATCATCGCCGAGACCGGTGCCGGCCAGCATGGCGTGGCCAGCGCCACGGTGGCCGCCAGGCTCGGCCTCGAATGCGTGGTCTACATGGGTGCAACCGACATCGAGCGGCAGTCGATCAATGTGTTCCGGATGAAGTTGCTAGGCGCCACCGTGGTCCCGGTGCACAGCGGTTCAAAGACGCTCAAGGACGCGCTGAATGAAGCGCTCAGGGATTGGGTGACCCACGTCCGCGACACCTTTTACATCATCGGCACGGTCGCCGGACCGCACCCCTATCCGACCCTGGTGCGCGATTTCAACGCCGTGGTCGGACGTGAGGCGCGGGTGCAGATGCAGGAGCAATTCGGCCGTCTGCCAGACGTGCTGGTCGCCTGCGTCGGTGGTGGCTCGAACGCGATCGGGCTGTTCCATCCTTTCCTCGATGATCGCGCGGTGCGCATCGTCGGCGCCGAAGCGGCCGGCCGCGGAATCGCCTCGGGCCAACACGCGGCC
>JBGSKT010000330.1:0-1713 GCA_041741075.1 Lysobacterales bacterium | reverse complement strand
GCAGCGATTGCAGGGCGCTGCGGGTGATCGGCGCGTCGGCGAGACCGGCGTCGGTGACCAGCAGCGGCCGCAGGATGCCCTGGGCGCGGCAGTGTTCGGGCAGTTCCTGTATGCGGCCGGCGCCAAATTTGATGGGGGTCGGGTAGTTCCAGTTGCCGGTCGGGTTCATTGCATAGGTCTCGGTGGTAGCTGTGGTGAAGGGAGTCGGGAGTCGGGAGTCGGGAAGATCAAGAGCGATGTCGTCCCGGCGAACGCCGGGACCCAGTGTCGAATGGAGCGCTACGGTCACCGCTGGGCCCCGGCTTGACCAGCTACGCTGTTGAAAGCCGCCGGGGCGACGGCAATTCTGTCTTCTGTCTTCTGATTAGCGCGGCAACCCGCCGGGTCGCCCCTACCATGTCCGTTTCCCGTTTCCCGTCCCCCGTCTCCCGCAATTTCCGACTCCCGACTCACCCGCCATGGCGCAGGTGGAAGGACTTGGGCCGGGTCAGGGTTTCGTAGCCGACGCGCGAGAGGGTGGCGCCGCGGCCGCTGTGCTTGACGCCGGTCCAGGCCAGTGCCGGGTCGAGATAGTCGCAGCGGTTCATGAATACGGTGCCGGTGGCGACGGCATCGCCGATGCGTTCGGCGGCGTCCACATCACCGGTCCAGATCGAGGCGGTGAGGCCAAACGCGCTGTCGTTCATCAGTGCAATCGCTTCCGCTTCGCTGGCCACCGGCATGATGCCGACCACCGGGCCGAAGCTCTCGTCTTTCATCACCGACATGCCGTGATCGACCGCGACCAGCACCTGCGGTGCCAGATACGCGCTGCCGGCCCGGTCGGCCGCGAAGGCACCCGGATCGAGCAGCGCTTTCGCGCCCTTGCCGATCGCCTCGGCGATCTGCCCGCGGACGAATTCGGCGGCGGCGGGTTTGACCATTGGGCCGAGCGTGGTGGCTGCGTCGAGCGGATTGCCGAGCACGTACTGCCGGGTGAGTTCGACAAAGCGCTCGACGAACTCTGGATAGATCGCGCGATCGACATAGATGCGCTCGATGCCGCAGCAACTCTGCCCGGAATTGAAGTAGCTGCCATCGACCAGGTTTTCGACCGCGTGCGCAAGCTCGGCGTCGTGGCGCACATAGGCCGGATCCTTGCCGCCGAGTTCGAGCCCGAGGCCGAGGAACTGTCCAACCGCAGCGGCTTCCATGGCCTGACCGCCGGCCACCGAGCCGGTGAAGTTGACTTGCTGGATCTGCCCGGAGCCGATCATCCGCGCGCTCTGGGCATGATTGAGCAGCAGGTTCTGGAACAGCCCGGCGGGCAGCCCGGCCTGCTGCGCGGCCTGGGCGAAGCGTTCGCCGACCAGCAGGGTTTGCGTGGCGTGTTTGAGGATCACCGCGTTGCCGGCCATCAGCGCCGGGATGATCGAGTTCACCGCGGTCAGGTAAGGGTAATTCCACGGCGCGATTACCAGCACCGTGCCCAGCGGCTCGCGCCGGATATAGCGGCGGAAGCCGGCCTTGGCTTCGGGTTCGATTGGCGCCAACGCATCGGCGGCGATCGCGATCATGTGCCGCGCACGTTCCTCGAAGCCGCGCAGCTCGCCGGCACCGTAGCGCAGCGGCCGGCCCATCTGCCAGGCAAGTTCAGGCACGATCTGGTCGCGCATGCCGAGCATGGCATCGACCAGGCGCGTGCACAGTGCCGCGCGCTCGCCGAGCGCGCTG
>JBGSKT010000329.1:0-1665 GCA_041741075.1 Lysobacterales bacterium | reverse complement strand
GGGCCTGAGCGACCGCGAGCTGGAGGTGCTGCACGAGCTGGCCGCCGGCCGCTCCAACAAGGAAATCGCGGCGCGCCTGCACGTTTCGCCGAACACGATCAAGACGCACGTGGCGCGGCTGTTCGAGAAGCTGGGCGCAAGGCGGCGCACGGCGGCGATCCAGCGGGCGCGCGAGCTGGGAATCGTGCACTGAGACGGTCGGATTCCGGGTGAAACCGGCAAAATCACCCATTCGGGCGATTGCCGGATTGCGCCGGATCGCGCTCAATGGCGGCTCCACCCACCACTGCGGAGAAGCACCATGTTGCGCACCATCCTGAAGTACGGCGTGATCGCGGGTCTGGTTGTTGGCGGGTTCATGTTCGCCACGTTCACCGTGTTCTCCGGAATGCCGCCGCTGAAATACGGCATGCTGATCGGCTATACGACTATGCTGATCGCACTGAGCGCGGTGTTCGTGGGGATCAAGCACCACCGGGATGTGGACCGAGGCGGGGTGATCGGATTCTGGCCGGCGTTCGGTGTCGGGTTGGGGGTCAGCTTCGTTGCCGGGATCTTCTACGTGGCCGCGTGGGAAGCGGTGCAGGCGATGACGCACATGGACTTCGCCAGTTCCTATGCGAAGGCGATCATCGCGGGCGAGCAGGCGAAGGGCGCGAGTGCCGAGGCGCTGGCCAAGCTCAGCGCCGACATGGAGGCGTTCAAGGTGCAGTACGCCGACCCGATGTTCCGCCTGCCGATGACCTTCGTGGAGATTTTCCCGGTCGGCGTGCTGGTGTCGCTGGTCTCGGCGGGGCTGCTGCGCAATCGCCGGTTTTTGCCGGCGCGGCGGGGTTGAAGCGTTTTATGACCAACATCGGAGGTTCTATGCAGCGAGTCACTGGCATTGGCGGCATCTTCTTCAAAGCCAAAGACGCACCGGCACTACGGGCTTGGTACCAGCGGCACCTTGGCATCGATGTCCAGGACTGGGGTGGCACGGCGTTCACCTGGGCCGACGCGGAAGGCAAGCCGGTTGCCGGAACCACCGTCTGGTCGATTGGTTCGGCGCAAGGCGAACCGTTTGCGCCCAGCACGGCAACTTTCATGGTCAATTACCGGGTGGAGGATGTCCACGCCATGGTTAAAGTCTTGCGCGAAGAAGGCTGTAACGTGCTTGAGAAGATCGACGATTCCGAGTACGGGAAGTTTGCCTGGGTGATCGATCCCGAAGGCAACAAGGTAGAACTTTGGCAACCACCGGCCGGCCAATGACCAGGGCGGTGGGCCTCAGCGCGAATCTGCGGACTAACCCTTCCACCGGGCAGACATCCAACGGCGGGCAGATCTGTCCTGCTTCGCGCCATGCATGGCACCGTTGTCTGCCAGTTTGCTCAAGCGTTGGCGCGCTGGCGCGAAGCGCCCGTCACACCAAAGCAGGAAGGGAGCCCTGGCTTTGTAGCATTTTTCCTTTCTTCGGCCGAGATCGATCCTGTCGGCATTCGGTAGCGCTACGTTTCTAGACCTGACCCAATACTGTTCGTTTAGGTTAAAACCGCGAATTTCTGTCCTGGCGACAGCGGTCGTGGCGCCAGCAATGTGGGCGCGTACTCGGGGCGCTTACCTCGCGAGCGAGTGCGGTCGTAGCTGCTGTACGGCGAGTTGCGGCGCTTGACCATGCGCGGA
>JBGSKT010000328.1:0-9244 GCA_041741075.1 Lysobacterales bacterium | reverse complement strand
GGCGCTGCCCCGCGGCAATGACGGCGGCGGCCTCAGCCGCGGTTTGGTCGAACGGCAGCACCCGACCGTCGAAGTCCTGGTCGAGCGCCCTGGCGAAAGCGTCCTCCAGACTTCGGCGACGGCGGCCGCTGGCGAGAATCTCGAGGCCGAAACGAATCTCGAAAACGGTGATCGCGGTGGTCCAGATCGACTCCGGCGGCTGCTGGTCGAGCCAGGCCACGACGACCGGATCGGCCTCGCGGCGCATCAACGCAGAGAGGACGTTGGTATCGAGCAGGATCACGACGCGAAGTCGGCCGGTCGTGCCTGCTGCCCGCGCAGCTCGGGAATGTCTTCCTCAAGCCCGATGCGCGCGAAGCGGGCCTTCAGGCGCGTTCCCAGCGGCCGGGCGGGCGCGCCTTCATGGCGGACCGCGCAGCCCAGGATATCCCGCACCTCTTCTTCGGTGCTGCGGCCATGCCGGCGCGCGCGCCGCTGAAGCTTCGCCTTCACGACATCGTCCAGATTGCGAACCAGGAGTTGGGCCATCGGTCGTCTCCGTAATTGATATCATGATAGCGCATTCTGACCGAGCCTTGTAGGAGCGACGGAACGTCGCGACAGGGCTATCGAAGTGGCAATCGTGACGTGCCGTTGCTCCCACAACTGGCGCTCCCACGACGCCCGCTCAGGCCGATACCGCCAGGCTCTCGCGGTTGTACAGGCGCGCGGCGAAGCTCGCTACCGCGAGCGACAGCAGCAGGCCGCTGGCCAGCAGGATCGCCCACTGGTCGTAGCCGATCGGCTCGGCGCGGATCAGCTTCATGATCGACAGGTGCTGGCCGAGCAGGGGCACCGAGAACATCCACAGCATCGGCTTGAGCGGGATCAGCATCAGCAGCATCGACGGGATCGCCGGGATGATGTTGAGGATGCCGAGCCAGCTTTGCGCCTCGCGGAAGCTCTTGGAATTGGCCGCGACCGCGGTCTGCACCGCGGCCGCCAGGATCACCACCGGGCTCAGCACCAGCAGCATCTTGACGAACACCAGCGCGCTCAGGTTGAACTTGAAGCCGAGCTGGTCCAGCGGCAGCAACGGCATGATGATCGCGAACGCGATCAGAGTCAGCAGCAGCGACGCGATCGCAAACGCGGCGGTGGCCAGCAGTTTGCCGGCCATGATCTTCCAGCGCGGCACCGGGTTGGCGAGCAGCGGCTCCAGCGACTGGCGCTCGCGTTCGCCGGCGGTGGTGTCGATGGCCAGGTACATGCCGCCCATGAACGCGCCCAGGATCAGAAAATACGGCAGGAACGACAACAGCATCGCGCCCTTGGCTTCCGGGCTCGCCTGGTCGCGCTCGACGATGCTGACCGGCCGCGACAGTACCGGATGGATGCCACGCGCGAGCAGGCGCAGCGCGGCCACCTGGCGTGCATAGGCATCGATCGCGTTGGTCACCCGCGCCACCGCGCTGTGCGTATCCTGGTGCGAAGAATCGAAAATCAGCTCCAGCGGCGCGGCATCGCCGCTCTGCCAGTTCTCGGCAAACTTGTCGGGAATACGCAGGATCACTTCTTCGTCCTGCTCGCGCACCGCGCGCTCCGGATCGTCCGGCAGCCCGGTCTTGATCTCGATGTTCTGGGTGCGCAGAAAATTGACCAGGGTCGGAGCGCGTTCGGCGGCGATCACCGGAAGTTCCAGCGGTTTTTCGGCGCGCTTGGCCTCACGCGAGAGCATCACCGAAAACAGCAGCCCCATCAGCAGCGGACCGATCAACGGCCCGACCACCAGTGCGTTCATCACGGTCTTGCGGTCGCGCAGGTTTTCGCGCACTTCCTTGATGAAGATCGTCAGCCAGGCGGTTCTCATCCGAAAAATCCTTCGTCGCTGCCGATGATCTTCACAAAGGCGTCTTCCAGGTTGGTCTGGCCGGTGCGCTCGCGCAACTGGTCCGGCGTGCCCTCGGCCATCACCCGGCCTTTGGCGATCACCACGATGTGGTCGCACAGCGCCGCCACCTCCTGCATGATGTGGCTGGAGAACAGCACGCAGCGGCCCTCGTCGCGCAGGTGGCGCAGAAAGCCGCGCATCGCCCGGGTCGCCATCACATCGAGGCCATTGGTCGGCTCGTCCAGAATGACGTTGCGCGGGTCGTGGATCAGGGCGCGGGCGATCGCGGTCTTGACCCGCTGGCCCTGCGAAAAGCCCTCGCTGCGGCGATCGGCAATGTCGGCCATGTCCAGCGCCCCGATCAACTCGGCTTCACGCACTTTGCAGGTGTCGACGTCCACCCCCTGCAACTCGGCGAAATAGCGGATGTTCTCGCGTGCGGTCAGGCGCTTGTAGATGCCGCGTGCATCCGGCAGCACACCCAGACTGCGGCGAACCGCCACGGTGTCGGCGCTGGCGTCGATGCCATCGACCCGCACCCAGCCACGGTCCGGTTTCATCAGGGTATAGAGCATGCGCAGGGTGGTGGTCTTGCCAGCGCCATTGGGCCCGAGCAGGCCGGTGATGCGGCCGTCCTCGGCGCGAAAGCTGACCCCATCGACCGCCTTGACCGCGCCGAACGACTTGTGCAAATCGTGTACTTCAATCATGGCGGAAACCTTTCACACGGCGGTCTAGGATCACGGCGTCCACCCGTTCGGATTGATGAAGGCCGGTATCGCGCTCATCGCCTGCAGGCATTCGGCGTCCAGTCCGCTGGCGTCGGCAGCGTCGATGAAATCGGCCAGCAGGCGCGGCACGCAACCGATGCCGAGCTGGCCATGCCCGCGCCCCGGCACGACCAAATGGCGGCCGTGGCGGAACTGCTTGAGGGTCTCGTCGCCGTAGGCGGGCGGCGTGACCGGGTCGAATTCGCCGGACAGCAGCAGCACCGGGTGGTCGCTAGCGTGCGGCTGATGGAAATCCTCCGGGCGGCGGCCCTTGGGCCAGGCCGCGCACTGCACCTGCATGGTGTGCACAAACGCGGTGCCGAGCAGGGTATCGGCATCTTCCGGGCGTTCCCGGTACTGGTCGGCGTCTTCGCTGCAGATCACCGACAATTGCATGCCGTGCATGAACTGCTCGCCGAAATCGCCACTGATCAGGCGGCTGTGCGCCATCAGCACTTCCGGCCGCGACTCCACCGCCTCGTGCAGGGCAAGCGGCAGCAGGGAGGATATCTCCGGCGAATAGGAAAACAGCCGCACCACCCCGATCACATCATCCGCGCCGAGTTCTTCCTTCAACATTTCTCCGGACTTGGGATCACGGAAGCTGACCGCCAGCGGCGCCGCGCGCAGTTCGGCAAGCAGACGATCCAGATCCGCGGCCGGGTCGCCGAAGGCACGGTGGCAGGCGGCGTCGTCCCGGCAACGCGCGAAGATGCCGTGCACAGCCGTGTCCAGATTGCGCGCGTGGTCCATGCCCAGCACCAGGCTCGGCGGCACCACCCCGTCCAGCACCACCGTGCGCACGCGCTCGGGAAACTGGCGCAGATAGACCTGAGCGGCGCGGGTGCCATAGGACACCCCGACCAGATTGATCTGCTCGGCCCCGATCGCCGCGCGCACCCGGTCGATATCGCCGACCGCGACACTGGTCGTGTAAAAACGCGGATCGGCATGATCGGCCAGACGCTCCAGGCAGCGCTTGACGAAAGCGGTCTGCGCCGCATCGCTTTCATCCTCGGCACTGAAACCGCTGCCACCCTCGGCGTCTTCGCACTTGAGCGGGTTGGAATCGCCAGTGCCGCGCTGATCGACCAGGATCACGTGGCGCCGTTCGCGCAGTCGGGCAAAGCCACCGGCGACCTCGGGATAGGACTCGACCGCCGACTGGCCGGGCCCGCCGGCAAACAGGAACACCGGATCCGGCAAGGGATTGGCGGTGCGCGCGCTGGCGATGCCGATACGCAGGCTGATCTGGCGGCCGTTGGGTGCGGCCGGGTCCTCGGGCACCGACAGGCGCGCACAGCGCGCACCGAGCAAGCGGCCATCGGTCCGATCCTTCAGATCGCAGGCACGGAAATGCAGCTCGCCGAGCACGAACTCGGACGCATCGGCAAGCGCGGGAGCGGGCAACAGCCCGCCCGACAGCAACAACAGCGGCAGCAACAGGCAGACAGGCTTCAACATGCAGGTTCCTCGACCCAAGCGCGCCATGCTAGAGAATCCGACCATAAAGCACAAAGGGCCGTTGGTCACGACGGTGGGGGCAACAGGATGTGGGAGCGACGGAATGTGGGAGCGACGGAATGTGGGAGCGACGGAATGTGGGAGCGACGGCACGTCGCGACTGGCCTACCGGAACGACAATCGCGACGTTCCGTCGCTCCCACAAAAGCCACCGGCGCGAGCTGCCCGTCGCTCCCACAAAAGCGACCGGAGCCGCCGGTCGACTGCGAGCGCGATACCGGCGATCATGTCCCCCACCGACCACGGACCCCGAGCGCCAATGGATGAGCACACCAACGCCCCCACCCAACTGAGCGCAATCGAAGCCCGCGTGCTCGGCTGCCTGGTCGAAAAACAGAAAACCACGCCCGAGCAGTATCCATTGAGCGTGAACGCGCTGACCCTGGCCTGCAACCAAAAGACCAACCGCGAACCGGTCATGGACCTGAGCCCAGGCGAAGTCGGTCACTGCCTGCGCGAACTGGAAGCGCGCGAACTGGTCGAGCGCGCCTTCGGCGGCCGGGTCGAGCGTTACGAACACCGCTTCGATCGAGCCTACGCACTGACCCTGCGCAAACAGGCACTGCTCGCCCTGCTGATGCTGCGCGGCGCGCAGACCGTCAACGAACTGCTGACCCGCGCCGAACGCCTGGCCGATTTCAGCGATGCCGAGGACCTGAGGCACACCCTGGATCGCATGGCCGAACAGACGCCGGCCCTGGTCGTCAACCTGGGCCGCGCGCCCGGCCAGCGCGAAGATCGTTACATGCACCTGTTGTCCGGCACCCCGGACCCAGCCGCCATCGGCCAGCCCGAACCAACCGGCCGCACGGCGACCGCATCGGCGTTGGAAGCCCGGGTAGCCGCACTCGAACAGTCGGTCGCCGAACTGCGCCAGCAACTCGACGCCTTGCGTGGAAAGGCGGAGGAGTTTTCCTGATGCCCACTTGCTGGATCATCGCCGGTCCTAACGGTGCGGGCAAAACCACCTTTGCACTGGAATACCTGCCGCGGGTGGCGCAATGCTCGCGCTTCGTCAATGCCGAACATTTGTTGCAGGAGGTCGCGCTATGACCATCACATCCGCCCCACCATCAGCACAAGCGCAAGCCATGCTGCAAGCCTTGCAGACCGCCGTCGCCAAAAGCCTGGAGAGAAAACAGAAACTCGGCCAATACGCGGTGATCTGGCAAAACGGCCGCCCGCTGCAATCTGGCGCTGATGCACCGAAGTCCGTTTCCTGAGCCACGGTGTGTCAATTACTGAACACTGCACTTGATCGTTCCTGATTAGCCCCGAATCTCAGCCAGGGAACCCAAGGGCCGTTCGTGCTGAGCGTAGCTCGCGCAGCGGGCGAAGTCGAAGCACCTCTCGGGACCCTTCGACTTCGCGCCTACGGCGCTGCGCTCAGGGCGAACGGGTATGGATAGCTGAGGTTTGAGGCTAATCAGGTTTCCGGATGAGGGAGACTGAAACGGGACGAAACCGAACAGGTGGCTGACATAAGACCAGGAGATTTCGCAATTGTGGGTGTCCTGGGCTTTGCGGGGCTTCGTCCTGGGCTTTGCGAACAGCCACGAAGCGCTGGTGAGTAGCAGGCGCCGATACAAAGCATCGACGTCGAGGCTGCCGGTCTGGGGACGCCACATCAGCGACAGCATGCAGACGGGAATTGTGGGAGCGATGGCCGCCTCCGCTTTTACGCCTCCCGCCTCCCGCCTCCCGTCTCCCGACTCCCGCGCCTCAGCCACGTCCGAACCAGACCAGCAGCACCAGCAGGCTCGCGACCCACAGCGCCATCGAGCCGGTTGGCCAGGTGCGGGCCAGCAGGCCGCCCGCCTGGTGATAGGAATACAGTTTCCGCAATGGTCGTTCGAGGTAGCGGGTGGAGCCGTGGCGCAGCAGGGATTGCAACTGATCCCAGCGTGCGAACAGCCACGCAGCGCTGGCCGGCAGCAGACGCCGATACAGCCAGTCGACGTCCAGGCTGATGGTCAGGGTTCGCTGCATCAGCGGCAGCATCAGAAAGAACGCCAGCCCGGCGAATAGCAGCAACTGGGTCTGACTGAGCACGTGCGCGGCGGTGTACGGCACGTACTCGACCGGGTAGGGCAGCAGTGCGTACAGCCAGTCCGGGGCGCAGCCGATGGCGATGCAGGCGATTGCGAGCAGGATCATCGCCGCCTGCATGTTCCAGGCCGGATCACGTGGCCGCAGGCCGGAATCCTTCTGGAAGAACACGAACCAGGGAAACTTGATGCCGGCGTGCAGGAACACCCCGGCCGAGGCCGCGCTGAGCAGGTACCAGACCCAGACCAGGTGATGTTCCGCGGCACCGGCGCTGATCATCGACTTGGCGATGAAGCCCGAAGTCAACGGAAACGCCGAGATCGACAGCGCGCCGACGATGCCGCAGAGCGCGGTTACCGGCATGCTCTGGACCAGGCCGCCGAGTTCGCTGAGCCGACGCTTGCCGGTAGCCGCCAGCACCGCGCCGGCACTCATGAACAACAGCCCCTTGTAGAGAATGTGTACGAAGGCATGTGCGGCGGCGCCGTTGATGGCGAGCTCGCTGCCGATGCCGATGCCGACCAGCATGAAGCCGACCTGGTTGACGATCGAATAGGCCAGCACCCGACGCATGTCGTTTTCGAGCAGGGCGTAAATGATGCCGTAGAAGATCATGAACAGGCCGATCGGGATCAGCAGCGGCGCACCCGGAAACAACAGGATCAACACCAGCACTGCGGTCTTGGTGGTGAACGCAGACAGGAACACCGAGCCGCTGGCACTGGCCTCCGGATAGGCATCGGCGATCCAGGCCGACAGCGGCGGCGCGGCGGCGTTGAGCAGCACGCCGATGAAAATCAACCAGCCGGCTGGACGATCCAGCAGCAGCGGCATGACCTCGACACTGCCGCCGGACACCAGATGGCCGATGATCCCGAACATCAGTAGCACCCCGCCCAACAGGTGCAGGATGGCGTAACGGAACCCGGCGCGACGCGCGGCCTCTCTGCCGCCGCTCCAGACCAGCACGGTGGAGAACACCGCCATCATTTCCCAGAACAAAAACAGGCTGATCAGATCGCCGGCAAAACACACGCCGAGGGCGCCACCGGCATAGGCAAATGCCGCCGCCAGCTCGTGGGTGCGCGCAGAGCGCAGGCCGAACAGGCCACCGGCAAAAGCCATCAGGCTGAAGATGGTGGCGAACAGGCGGCGCAACCGGTCGGCCTCGACCAGATCGATCCGGTAGCCGAGAAACTGCGCCTGCAAGTGCACGCCATCGCCCAACTGCCATACCGCCCACAGCGCGAGCAGCGGGGTCGCCAATACGATCGGTGCCCGCGCCCCGGGGCGCACCACGACGATCAGCAAGGCGCCCAGGAACAGGACCAGGGCCGGTGGCAGGACAAACTCAATCATCGCCCCGCTCCTGGCCCGGCACCGGCGTCTGTCCGGTCGGCGCCGAGCGGTCCTCGCTACCGACCGGGTCGGGCGCAGACGCCGAGGCCGCGGCCGGGTCTTCGTCCAGGTAGTAATCCTCGCGGCGCTTGACCAGCAGGCCGAGCAACTTGGCCACCCCCACCATGGCCGCGCAAGCAAGCAATCCGAACGCTGCGTAAAAGCCGAACCAGCCATCGACGCCGAAGTGCGCTTCGATGGCGATCCCGAACTGGGCCAGCACGGTCGCCAGCAGCAGCACAACGCCGGCCACTGTCAGCCGTCGGACGCTGCCGGCCCGATACAACCAGTGCCCGCGCTTCATGGCCCGGCTCCGACCAGCGCCTGTTCCCATTCGACCAGGGGCGCGTGGTAGAAAAACAGCAATACGCTGAGCGCGGCGGTGGCAAGCAAGGCCAGCAGCATCGGCGTCGGAGCCTCGCCGTGTTCGTGTCGGGGGGGCACGGTCTCGGTCCGGAAAAAGGCCCGGTGAATGATCGGCAGGAAGTAACCGGCATTGAGCGCGGTCGAAACCAACAGCACCGCCAGCACGAACCACTGATCGTTCTGAACGGCACCGGCAATGATGTACCACTTGGATATGAAACCGCCGGCCGGCGGCAGGCCGATCATGGTCAGTGCGCCAATGGCGAACGCCGCCGCGGTCCACGGCATGCGCCGGCCGATGCCATCGAGCTCGGAAACCTGGGTCTTGCCGGCCGCCACATAGATCGCACCAGCGGCGAAGAACAGGGTGATCTTGCCGAACGCGTGCGCGACCAGATGCAGGCCGGCGCCGATTTCGGCCAGCGGCGACAGGGTCAGCGTGGCGAGCACGATAGTTGCCAGTTGCCCGATAGTCGAATAGGCCAGCAGGCGTTTGAGATTGTCCTGGCGCAGCGCGATGACCGAGGCCGCGATCACCGTGAAGCCGGCCAGCCAGACCAGCAAGCGTTCGGTCGGCAGCTGGGCCAGAAACCCGGTGCCGAACACGTACAGTACGATTTTCATCAGGGTGAACACGCCGGCCTTGACCACGGCGACCGCGTGCAGCAGGGCCGACACCGGCGATGGCGCCACCATCGCCGCCGGCAGCCAGCGGTGCATGGGCATGATCGCCGCCTTGCCGACGCCGAGCACGAACAAGGCCAGCAACAGGCCGGCCTGGCCGGTCGATACCTGCCCGGCGAGGATGCCACCCGGGGTGAAATCGAGCGTGCCGGCCCACGTCCAGGTGAGCAGGATCGCCGGCAGAAACAGGCCGATCGAAGTAAACAGCAGAACCGACAGATAGGTGCGCCCGCCTTCGACCGCGGCCCGATTGCCGATATGCGTGACCAGCGGATAGGTGCTGAGCGTCAGCAGTTCGTAAAACACGAACAGGGTGAGCAGATTGCCGGCAAAGGCGATGCCCATGGTGGCCGCCAGGGCGAGCGCGAAGAACAGGTAGAAACGGGTCTGATGCTCTTCTTTCTTTGCGCGCAGATAGCCGATCGAATAAACCGAGGTGAGCAGCCACAGGCCGCTGGCCAACAGGGCAAACACCACCCCGAGCGGTTCTACCGCGAGGCCGAGCGCAAGCCCGGGCAGGATCGAACCGAGCAGCAGCGGCGCGCTGTCGCCGCCCGCAAAGGCCCGCGCCAGCGCGATCACC
>JBGSKT010000327.1:0-1646 GCA_041741075.1 Lysobacterales bacterium | reverse complement strand
GCTGCCGGCGAGCACCGCGGCGACCGGACCGGCCGGGGCCTTGGCATCGGCCAGCGGAATCTCGGCGCTGAGCCGGCCCTCGGCATCGAGCACCTGGTCGAGCACATCGACCGGTTGCTGCGGCAGGGTCATCAGGGCATCGCCGAAGTAGAAATCCTTCAGCGATTCGACCGGGTGCGGATCCAGTTGCAGACTGAGCCGGGCGGTGAAGCGATTGCCGGCGGCAGGCGATCCATACAGCCAGGCGCCTTCGACGCTGAGCGCCAGCGGATTGCCCGGCTGCAAGCGCTCGGGGGCGTCGAGGACCAGCTTCAATCGTTCCGGAAGAAACTCTTCGACCCGGAACGGGAAGCGCACGGCATTGGCCATGTTCGGCTCGGTGCTGAGTTCGAGCGTCCACTTGCCGGTCGCGGCGTCGGCGGGGATCTGCCGCTCATAGGCGACGTAGTCGAGCTCGCCGGGGGTCAACTGCTGGGTGGCCAGCGCCCGCCCGTCGGGTTGCTTGAGGGTCACGAACAGCGGCTGCGGTTTGACCATGCGCCCGTCGAAATCACGCAGCAGCGCGGACACCCGCAACTGTTCGCCGGGCCGGTACAGATCGCGTCCGGACCAGGGGAAGATTTCCAAATCGGTCTGCGCGCGGCCGCCGAGCGAGAACTCGGACAGGTCCAGCGCCGGCTGGCTGAACGACAACATCGCCACGTCGCGCCCGAACCGCGCGGTCAGCAGTTGCCCCTGACCGGGCTTGAACGCAAGTTGGGCCAGCCCATTCTGGTCGGTGGTCGCCTGGAACAGGCGCTCGCCGCGCTCGTTCAACATCTCCAGCGCGACGCCGGGCTTCGGTTCGCCGGATTCCAGGGAATTGCTCTGCACCAGCATGCCGTCTTTGTAGACGCGGACATGCAGGCCGATGTCGCTGACGAAAAACATCGCCGTGTCGAATTCGTAATTGTAGTCGCCGGCCTTTTTCAGCACCGCGAAATACAGGCCGGCCGGGCGCAGCTCGTCGATATCGCGCACCGGCACGAAACTGACCGCGCGCTCGTTCGGCTCGCCGTGCAGGGCGAAGCGGTTGGCGTAGACCGATTCGCCATAGCGCAGCAACTGCTGCATCGACCAGTAACTGCGCCGGCCGTTTTTCTGGTAGTTGTTCAGAAAGCTCGGCAGGTCGCTGTCGCGGATGCGGAAGAAATCGAGATCGACCTCGGCGACATTGACCGCGACGATCGGCAGTCCGCGCGAGTCATGGCTGGGCAGGATATTGCCCTGGCTGGCAAAACCGACCTGGGGCGGAAGTTTGCCGCTGTACACCGATTTCTCCAGGTCGGCGTCGAGACTGCTGCCGTCGCTCGCTGTCAGGGCCTTTTTCACCGTGACCACATAGTCGCGGTTGGCATCGATATACGGAAAGCGCAGGGTCAACTGGTCGGCATCGAGCACCCAACTGCCCTGGGTGTCGGCGCCGTCCTTGCGTTTGACCGACAGCAGTTGGTCGAAGGCCTGCTGGCTGACCAGCGGGCGCGAAAATTTCAACACCAGGGCGGGACGATTGTCGTATACCTCGGAACCGGATGAGACCAGGGCGAACGCGGCAGTTGGGGCCGCTGGCGCGGCTGCCGCCAGCGTCTGCACCGCCGGCGGGGTGC
>JBGSKT010000326.1:0-2175 GCA_041741075.1 Lysobacterales bacterium | reverse complement strand
GGCCACAGCCAGGGCACGGCCAGCGCCGTAGGGCGCGCGCCAGCGGGCACGCCGCTCGGAACCGCGCGGCAAATCGGGAATCGGTAGCGGCAAGGTGTGAATCAATCGCGTCGATCGGGCCGCACAGGATAACGCAGAGCTGGGCCCGGCGCGGATTTCAGCGGCTATGGTTTCTTGTGGGAGGGCTATGGCTGTCGTAGGAGCGACGCCTGTCGTCGCGATTGGCGCTTCGATAGCCCGGTCGCGACGCAGGCGTCGCTCCTACGGCGAGCCGGCACCGCCGCCGATAGGAGCGACGGCACGTCGCGACCTGGCTATCGAAGCGGCAGTCGCGACGTGCCGTCGCTCCTACAGTTCAGCGGCTCTTGGCTTTGCCCGGCTTCTTGGTCAGCGCCGCGTCCATCGGCCCGAACTCCAGACCGGACGGCGCCCGGGTCGAGACCACGCGGTCGGCCGCCTTGACCGGTTTCAAGGAACTTTCGATCGCGGCAATGCTGAACTTGTCGCGCACATCGCGCACGATCACGCTACCGATTTCCTCGTCTTCCGAACCCAGCGAAATGCCGGTGGTCGGATCAATCAGGGCCTGGCCGGGCCGCATCAGGGTGAGCCGATCACCCACGGCCACCGCATTGGTGCCCAGGTTCAGATAGACCTGCCGTCCCTCGACCTTGACCACGGCCCCGGAGGCCGGCCGCGCGCCGATCTGCTGGATCAGCTCGAAGGCGGCCTCGTTGATCGCAGCGAGCACGGTCTGGCCAATCGGGGTGCGCGTGTAATTGCTGATGAAACCGCCCCCAGCGACGCCGCCACCCAGGGCCAGGCCGCCGAAGGTCAGGCCGGATTCCTTGATTTCACGGTTGATTTGTTTGGTAAACACGATCTCGCTGGTCTGCGCGTCGATCAGGCGGATGTTCATGCCAAACGCAGTGTTGGACTTCTTGATCCCGAAACCGCCCAGGATCGCGCCCTTGCGGCCGCCAAGCAGACCACCCAGGCCGGCACCGCCGCCGGATTGCGAGACCCCGGCTTCGTAGCTGGTGACCACCGCCTCGACCAGGTATTCGGCGCCAAGTACGTTGCCGATCTTGGCCGCCGATGGCTGCGCGACCCGGCCGCTGGCGCCGAAATCCTGTTCCTGCAGCACATTGCCGATCGCCTGGCGCTCGACCATGCGGAAGCGGTTGCTGCGGTTCATGATGTCGGTGATCATCGCCTCGATGCCGTCGATCGGCACGGTCTGGTAACCGACGTCGGCCTGGCTGACCTCACCGTTGTGATTGAGCACCGCGACGCTGCCGATCGACGAGGTGTTGTCGACCTTGTTGACCGCGACCCGGGTGCGGGCGCCGGCATAATCGCTCCAGCGCAGATCAACCAGATTCAAGGTGTGCACCTGGGTGAGATCCGCCGGCAGCGGATATTCCTGCCCAGCCACGCGGGTATAGGCAATGTAATCGGCACGCGCCGTGCCGACACCGATGAGGCCCGCGGCCAGCGCCCCCCAAAACAAGATCCGCAGCAACATGATTGTCTCCCTGTAAAGACCGTGGGTGATCCCCGTGCCGTATCCTACGCCCGCAGCAGCCGCTGTCAATGTCCGGCATGGGCCCGTTACAAGCGCGTTCACCAGCCGCGTTCGCGTCGATCGGAGCGGTTACCTGCATACTCATAGGGGTTATCTCATTATGGACAAGCCGCGCCAGCACCACAAATACCGCCGACCGATCTGCCCCGTTCGCAATGGCCGGACCAGTTGAGCACGCCATGAAGTTTCCCCTGCCCTGGCCGACCGAGGCATTCGCTACCGCGCACTGGTTTCCGGTTGATCTGGACGTAGCCGCCGCGCTGCTGCATTTCCTGCCGCTGTCCGATCGGACGGTCGCCGACGCGAGTTTTATGGACAATCGCCTCGACCTGCCCTGGAACCAGGCGCAGGCCGTGTCGGTGGGTGCGTTGTCTACTACCACGATTGCCGCTGCCGCGCCGGTCGGATTTCTGTTCCATACCTCGTTTTGCTGCTCGACCCTGCTCGCCCGTGCCCTGCATCTGGGGCCGGCGGCCACCGTGTTGCGCGAGCCACTGGTGCTGCGCAGACTCGCCGACGCGCGCTTTGCCGGCACCGATATTGGCGCCCTGCTGCCCACGGTGGCGCGCTTGCTGGCACGGCCGTGG
>JBGSKT010000325.1:0-3659 GCA_041741075.1 Lysobacterales bacterium | reverse complement strand
GGCTCGGCGTGGACCCGGCCCAGGCGGTGATGGTCGGCGACGACCGCCGCGACATCGAAGCCGGCCGTGCCGCCAGCTGCCGCACCCTGACCGCGGCCTATGGTTATATCAGTGCCGGTGAGGATATTCAGGACTGGGGCGCCGATGGCGTGCTGCAATCGCCCCGGCAATTGCTTGACTGGCTGGGCATTGGCTGCGGGCAGGGTGAGGACGCCGTTGACGATCGCGATTCCCGGTAGGCGGTAGGCGGCAGTCGGGGGTGGGGATGAGTCAATGTGGGAGCGACGGAACGTCGCGACTGTCGCTGCGGTCGTCATGTCGCGACGTTCCGTCGCTCCCACACTTCCCGATTCCCGTCTATCGACTCCCGTCTATCGACTCCCGACATGACCGACCCGCAAGCCTTCGCCGCATTCATCGCACCCTGGCGCCAGACCTTTACGGCCCTGGCCCTGGCCGAGCTTTTTGCTTCCGACGGCGAGGCACAGCCGTTGCTGGCGCGGGCAGTGCTGCTGCTCGATTGTTGCGACGCCGCCTGGCGGGTGGCTGATGCCCGGGTCGGTATCGCCAAGCTCGGCTGGTGGGCGGAGGAATGGCCGGCGATCCAGTCCGGCCACGGACGTCACCCTCTGGCGGCCTTCCTGCGACCCGGGCCGGGCATGGCCCCGGTTGCCGCCCTATGGCGTGAACTCGATGCCCAGGGTGTGGCCGACGAAGCCGCACGCTTTGCTGCCTACGAAGCCATTGCCGACCAGTTTGCGCGGTCTTTTCACTTGCCGGACAGCGCCCACTTCGCCGGCTTCCGTCATGCCGCCGAGGTACTGGTGATCGGTCGTCATCTGGCCGCGCTCATGGCCGGTCAGGAATTGGCGGTGGCCGCCCTGCCGCGTGACTGGCGGGCGCGTCACCAATTGCAGACCGCTGCCGACTGGCTGGCCACGGCACCCGGCAGGGAGGCCAGTCGCAGCGCCAGCCTGGCCCTGGCTGGGCAAGCGGCGGTACGTTTGCAGCATTCGGTCCGCGCCGTGCCGGAGGCGAGTTGGTTGGGCCAGCGCGGCGCCCGGGTACTGGCGGCGCTGGCGTTGCAGGAACTGCAAGATCTGGGTCGGCGCAGCGGTCCGCTGACACGTTATCGGGAGTCGTTCCGCGCCTGGCGGGTGGCGAGGGCGACGGCCGGCTAGCGTAGTGTTTCGTGCTGTTCGAAACTCACCACCAGCCTACCCCACGATCAGTGCCTTCAAGAAGGCACCACTGCGCTAGCGGCCGTCGCCGCAGCCGGTCAGCCCTCGTCGCGCCAGCGACGCAGGCGGATCGCCGCGCTGATCATGGCGATGCCGACCGCTGCGCCGATCCAGACTTCGATATCGGCAAGCCCGGCCCAGGCGGCGGCGACCGAGAACACGCGATCCAGATCTTCGGGTTGGTTGATATGGCTGAACTGCTTGAAGTCGCCGCGGAACACCAAATCGGCGCCGGGCCAGGTGCTGCCGAGCAGGCGCGCGACGATGTGGCTCCAATACCAACTGGTCTTCAGCGAGAACAGGCGCATCACATCGAACCAGCTGACCAGCACGCCGGACAGCACCGGAATCATCAGCGCCCACAGGAACGGCTTGCTCTTCGCCCAGGCCGAACACAGCAACAGCCAGCCCACGGTTGGCAGGGCCCAGATCGCGTACACCGGCAACGTGCCAATCAGCATCCAGGTGCTGGCCAGCGGGCTGGCCGGGCCCCACAGCAACTGCAGCGGACTGCCGCCATGAAACAGCACGAAGGCACTGAGCAGCAGGTAAAAGCCGAAACCGGTCAAGATCGCCACCGCGGTCGCAATCAGCGGCGCGACCAGCAGGGCGCTGGCCACCTTGCTCAACACGGTATCGCGATCCGACAGCGGCAATGACTTCCAGAACAGCACGCTGCGGTCGCGGCGCTCATCGAACAGCGTGCCCAGGCAATAGAAGAACACCACGAAAGCCAGCACCATGTAAGGCCAGGCGGCCGCCATCAGAAAACTGAAATCCAGTCCGGCGCGGAGGTGCAGCAGTTCCTTCGGACCAAGGTTTTTGGTCAGCTCGGCGAGATGGATGCCATTGACCTGAAAGCCGGTCTTATTGCCGACCACTTCGGCGGTGATCATGGCCATCAGGGTCAGCGCCAGGAACACCCCGCTGGCCACGATCGGCGCCCACAGGAAGCCGCCCTTGTGTTCCCAGAACTCGCGTTTGAGCAGGGTCGGGAAGGTGTTCATGCATAGGCTCCTTTCATTGAGGCGACAAACAGATCGGCAATGCCGGGGGTGCGGGTCTCGCCGAATGCGGCGAGCTCGGCGCGGGCGATGCCGTCGAACAGAAACACCGACTTGCCAAACACCAGCCGTTCGTCGATCGGCTTGAGGGCACGGGCGGCGTCGGCGCGGTCGGCCGACACCAGCACCTCGGTGAAGCGCAGCGCCATGTCGTCCATGCTGGTCGCAAGCGAAATCCGGCCCTCGCGGATGAACAACAGGTCGGTCAGGATGTGTTCGATCTCTTCGACCTGGTGGGTGGTGATCACGATCGTCTTCTGTTCGTCGAAATACTGTTCCAGCAGGTTCTGGTAGAACTGCTTGCGGTACAGAATGTCCAGACCGAGCGTGGGTTCGTCGAGCACCAGCAGCTTCGCGTCGATCGCCATCACCAGGGCCAGGTGCAGTTGCACGATCATCCCTTTGGACAGTTCCTTGACCCGGGCATTGCGTTTGATCTGGCTGTGCGCCAGGAACTCTTCGCATTTGCCGCGGTTGAAACGCGGATGCACGCCTGCAACGAATTCGATCGCCTGATTGACTCGCATCCAGCGCGGCAACACCGCCACGTCGGCGATGAAACAGACTTGCTCCATCAGCAGGTCGCGCTGGCTGCGCGGGTCCAGCCCGAGCACATCGAGTTCGCCGGTAAACGGCACCAGCCCGAGCACCGCCTTGAGCGCGGTGGTCTTGCCGGCGCCGTTCGGGCCGATCAGGCCGACGATGCGGCCGGATTCGATATCGAAACTGCAGCCCTTGAGGGCCTCGAACTTGCCGTATTTCTTGTGCAGATCGCGCGCTTTGATCACCGTGCTCATTTTACTTTCCCCGGGGTGGCTTCAGCTTTTGGAAGGTCGTTCAGATCGAGACCAAGGCGCTGCAGGCGGGCGCGCAATGGCGGCCACTCCTCGCTCAGAAAGCGCTGCCGCTCGCTGGCCAGCAACTGTTCGCGGGCGCCTTGGTTGACATACATGCCGAGTCCGCGGCGCTTCTCCACCAGGTTTTCGTCGACCAGTTCCTGGTAGGCCTTGGACACGGTGATCGGGTTGAGCTGAAAATCGGCGGAGACCTGGCGCACCGAGGGCAGGGCGTCGCCGGTTTTCAGATCGCCGTCCAGGATCATGGCTTTGATGTGTTCGCGCAGTTGCAGATAAATCGGTGCGCTGTCGTTCCAGGTCATACCCATGGGTGCATTCCCTAAAGGCGCATCGGCAGACGGCCGAAGCGGTAGTACGGCATCGAGAAGTCGATGCGGGCGGCACGGCGTGGTCGCTCGGCAGCGGCGCTGGCCGGCGGAATGCCCAGTGTTTCCTGGGGCCCATTGGTGACCTTGCTACTGGCGTCGGCAGCGTCGGCTGCGGGGGCTGCGGCGTGC
>JBGSKT010000324.1:0-10072 GCA_041741075.1 Lysobacterales bacterium | reverse complement strand
CCAGGGTGGGCGGGCGGTTGATTTGCGGCCGGTCTGGCCCGGTTTCGGCGCGCTGCCTTTGGGCGCCGGTGGACGCGCGCCGCCCGGCTTGCCGCTGTTTTCGCTTTTTCTGTTGGTCATAGCCCGCCATGGTAGTGCAAGCGGCCGGCCCCGGTCGGGGCTTTTAACCATTGTCACCCGAACCCGCGGCCCCGCGACGGCTAAGGCTCAGCCGCCGTCGGATCGCTCGACCAGATCGATCAATTCGCCATCCGATGCGAACAGGGCATACTCGGAATCGCTGAGCGCCTCGGCAAATGCGGCCGGCTGGCGATAACCGAGTCCCCGCCTGCGAACCCACCCGGGTATGCGCGGATCGTCGATCGGCCAGGCTGGTTCGGGGTGGGGTTGGTCGGGTGCGGGCACGTTGTTGGCCGGGTCGGGTGGCGCGCTGATTCTATGCTGATTGCCGGGGCGTGGTTATGATCCGACTTGCCTCTGCCGCAACCGTCACAGCAAATCACCAGGACCCACCGATGCTTGCATCGATCATCGCCATCGCCAGCGGTGCCGCACTCGGCGCGACCATGCGCTGGCTGCTGGGACTGTCGCTGAATGCCCTGTTTCCCGCGATTCCTCCGGGCACGCTGGCGGCCAATCTGATCGGCGGCTATCTGGTCGGGGTGGCGATCGCGGTGTTTCCGCAGATGCCCGCGCTGGCGCCGGAATGGCGACTGTTCGTGATCACCGGCCTGCTCGGCGGGCTGACCACGTTCTCGACCTTTTCCGCTGAAGTGAGCACGCAGTTGCTGCACGGCCGGCTGTTCTGGGCCAGCAGCGCGATCGCCGCGCATGTGCTGGGCTCGATCGGGATGACCCTGCTCGGCCTGGCCACGGTCGCCGCGTGGAAAAATTTCTGACCGGGAGTAGCGCATGCACGGCTATCAATTGACCTTCTACACCCAACAGGACCGCAAACAGGCCGGACTGCCGATGTCCGAATGGCTGGTGCAGGAGGCCCGCCGCATGGGCATCGGCGGGGCCACCGTGATCGCCGCCCAGGAGGGCTTCGGCCATAGTCACCGCCTGCATTCGGCGCGTTTCTTTGAGCTGGCCGACCAACCGGTCGAGATCACCATGGCGCTGAGCGGAGTCGAGGTCGATCGACTGTTTGCGCGTCTGCGCGAACTCGATCTGGATCTGTTCTACGTCAAGAGCGCGATTGAATTCGGCAGCACCGGTGCCATGTAAGTCACCGCCACGGGCCGCAGTCTTCGGCCACCAATGCTGAGAGGTCCGTCATGAGCCGCCTGGTCTATTGCATTCGCTATCAGCAGGAGTTGCCCGGGCTCGCGTTCGCGCCCTATCCAGGCGAACTGGGCCAGCGTCTGTATATGTCGGTCTCGGCGCAGGCCTGGCAAGACTGGCTCGCGCACCAGACCCTGCTGATCAACGAAAACCGGCTGTCCCCGCTCGATCCGAAAACCAAGACGATGCTGCGCGACGCGCTCGAACAGTACTTCTTTGGCGAGGACGCGGCCAAACCGCCGCCGGGCTATACCCAACCGAAGTGAGCGACCAAACGGAGCGCGGAAGCCAAACAACAAGGCCCGCGCATTGCACAGGCCTTGAATTGGGATTGGCTCCCCGAGCTGGATTCGAACCAGCGACACACGGATTAACAGTCCGTTGCTCTACCAACTGAGCTATCGGGGAATGATTGAGCCGCGCATTTTCGGTGGCGGCCGTGATTCTGTCAAGCAAAAGTAGCGCATGCGGAAGCGAGCGACCATCGCCCCGGCGCAGGCATGGGTCCAGTGGTTGGCATTGCGGCCAGATGGGAGTAATGGGCCCCGGCGTGCGCCGGGGCGACGGCCGCTCCGTTCCCGGTTCCCCGCCCTACAGCCGCGCCGCCAGGCGGGTACCCTGATCGATGGCGCGCTTGGCGTCGAGTTCGGCGGCGACATCGGCGCCACCGATCACGTGCGCACTGTGGCCGGCTGCGAGCAATGCATCGTAGAGGGCGCGATTGGGTTCCTGGCCGGCGCAGACGATCACCTGGTCCACCGCCAGGCAACGCTCGGCAGCATCGATGCGCACGTGCAGGCCGGCATCATCGATACGCAGATATTCGACGCCACCCAGCATCTGCACCTGTTTCATGCGCAGGGCCGCGCGGTGCACCCAACCACTGGTCTTGTTCAGACGTTTGCCGGGTACGCCGGCACTGCGTTGCAACAGATAGACCTGGCGCTCGGGCGGATCTGGCTGCGCCTTTATGCCCTCGACCCCGCCGCGCGCCGTGAAGCTCGCGTCCACGCCCCATTCGCGCCGCCACAGCACCGCATCCAGAGTGGCCGAATGCTGGCCGGCAACCAGGAATTCGGCGACATCGAAGCCGATTCCGCCGGCACCGATGATGGCGACCGCGGGTCCGACCGCTGCACCTTCGGCCAGCACCTCGGTGTAACTCAGCACCTTGGCGTGATCGGCGCCTTCGATCTGCAGGCGGCGCGGGCGGATGCCGGTCGCCACCACGATCTGGTCGAAGCCAGCCAGCGCCGCCGCATCGACCCGGGTGGACAGTTGCAGGTCGATGCCGAGTTGTTCGATGCGGTGACGAAAGTAGCGCAAGGTCTCGCTGAAT
The DNA here is from genome assembly GCA_041741075.1 of Lysobacterales bacterium. Taxonomy (GTDB): domain Bacteria; phylum Pseudomonadota; class Gammaproteobacteria; order Xanthomonadales; family Ahniellaceae; genus 0-14-3-00-62-12. The sequence goes on along the minus strand of JBGSKT010000324.1, from coordinate 7,446 downwards.
TCTTCCTTGCCGGGGATGCGTTTGGCCAGGTTGAACTGCCCGCCGATTTCGGCTGCGGCGTCATACAGACTGACGCTATGGCCGCGCTCGGCCAGGGTGGTGGCAGCAGCGAGCCCGGCAGGTCCGGCCCCGACCACGGCGATGCGCTGCTTGCGCGCGGTCGGTCGAACCACCAATTCGCGCTCGGCGCAGGCGCGCGGGTTGACCAGGCAAGAGGCGCGCTTTTGCTCGAATACGTGATCCAGGCAGGCCTGGTTGCAAGCGATGCAGGTATTGATCGCACGCCAATCACCACGCGCGGCCTTGTTCACCCAGTCCGGGTCGGCCAGCAGTGGCCGCGCCATCGAGACCAGGTCGCACTGGCCACTGGCCAGCAGCTGCTCGGCGACCGCGGGCATGTTGATGCGGTTGCTGGCCACCACCGGCACCCCGACTGCACCGCGAATGCGCTCGGTGGCAAAGGCGAAAGCGGCGCGCGGCACACTGGTGACAATGGTCGGGATGCGCGCTTCGTGCCAGCCGATACCGGTGTTGATGATGCTGGCACCGGCCGCGGCAATGGCACGGCCCAGGGTGATCACCTCGTCGATGCTCTGGCCGCCTTCGACCAGATCCAGCACCGACAGACGATAGATGATGATGAAGTCAGGTCCGATTTTTTCGCGGATACCGCGCACGATCTCGATTGGGAAACGCATGCGCCGCTCGGCATCGCCACCCCATTCGTCATCGCGATGATTGGTGCGTGCGCACAGAAATTGGTTGATCAGATAGCCCTCTGATCCCATTATTTCCACCCCGTCGTAGCCCGCCTCGCGGGCCAGCGCCGCACACTGCACGAAATCCCGGATCGTGGCTTTCACCCCGGACGCCGACAGCGCCCGCGGCTTGAACGGATTGATCGGCGCCTTGATCGCGCTCGGCGCCACCGACAGCGGGTGGTAGCCATAGCGACCGGCGTGCAGAATCTGCATCGCGATCTTGCCGTCTTCGGCGTGCACCGCCGCGGTCAGTTTGCGATGGCGGGCGACTTCCCAAGGCCAGCTTAATTTGGAACCAAATGGCGACAGCCAGCCGCGCACATTGGGTGCAACGCCGCCGGTCACCATCAGCGCCACACCGCCACGGGCACGCTCGGCGAAATACGCCGCCAGGTCATCAAACTCGCGCGCACGGTCCTCCATGCCGGTGTGCATCGAGCCCATGATCACTCGGTTCTTCAGGGTGGTGAAGCCCAGATCGAGCGGGGTGAACAGGTGCGGAAAGGCGGCCGCGGGGACGGATGCGGATGCGGATGCGGATGCGGATGCGGATGCGGATACGGTCACGGTCTGGCCCTGTTGAAGCGGGAGTGGGAAATTCGTGGGAGCGTCGGCACCCCGCGACATGAAAGACAAAACGACCGTCGCGACGTAGCGTCGCTGCCACACCAGCAAGCAGACCTGCTTGCTAGCAGCCGGCCGCAGCCAGTTGCGCCAGGCGCCGGATCGCGACCGAAACGGTCGGGTAATCCATATTAAGCTGGCTGCGCATGTCGGTGAGCATACCCAGGGTGAAGCGCAGGGCGGCATCGTCACGCTCCAGCCAACTCTGCAGTTGGGTCGCGCAAGCCGCTTCGGTCGGCGCCGCCAGCACCTGCGCGGTCAATGCCCGCTGCTGTGCGAGCAGCTCGTCGCGGGCGACGCCGCGGGCCAGCGCGTGCCAGCGGCCTTCGACCGGCAATTCCTCGATCCGCCCCTGCAACCAGCGCAGCGACAGCCGATCGCCGAGTCCGAAATAGACCGCTGCCACCCGCGCCAGCGGCTGCTGCTGGTCGAGCGCCACTTCGATCACGTCGAAGGCCGAGGCCAGCGATTGCAAGTGGCTTAGTGATTCCGACAAACCCGCCGAGAGACCCGCCGCCTGCCACGCGGCGCAATCGGTGGCCGCGGCCTGCAACTCGTCTTCCGGCAACAGCGACGACAGCAGCGCGCGCAACTCGGCAATCCGGCCGGCGTAGCGATCGACCGCCTCGGCGAAATCCAGACGCGCATGGTGGCGGCTGAGCAGCCAGCGGGTGAGGTGGCGCAACAGCGTCCAGATGCGCAGCAGGGCGTCGATCTGGGTATCGCCATGCACGCCGGTACTGTTTTCGATTTCTACCCACAATGCGCGCGCGTCGATCACTTCGCGCGCGATCGAGTAGGCCTTGGCAATCTGCGCCGGTTCGGCGCCGGTGTCTTCCTGCATGCGCATGACGAAGGTCGCGCCCATGCGATTGACGGTGGAATTGGTCACCGCGGTGGCAATGATTTCGCGCCGCAACGGATGCCGCTCCATGTGCTCGCGGTAGACCTCTTGTAGTGGCAACGGGAAATAGCGCACCAGTTCCTTGGCCAGATAGGGATCTTCCGGCACGTCCGAAGCGAGCATCTGGTTGAACAGCACGATCTTGGAGTAGGACAGCAGAATCGACAGCTCGGGCCGGGTCAGTCCGAGTCCGCGCTTTTTGCGATCGGAAAATTCGGCATCGCTGGGCAGATACTCGATCGCGCGATCGAGCTGGCCGGCAGCCTCCAGGGTGCGGATGAAATGCTGCTTGGAACCCAGGCGCCGCACGCTCATCCGCTCCATGATGCTGATCGCCTGGTTCTGCAGCACGTTGTCGCGCAGCACCAGTTCGGACACTTCTTCGGTCATCGAAGCGAGCAGCCGGTTGCGGCTCGGGACATCGAGCACGCCGGTGGCCACCGCATCGTTGAGCAGAATCTTGATGTTGACTTCGTGGTCCGAGGTATCGACACCGGCCGAGTTGTCGATGAAATCGGTATTCAGCAGCACCCCGGCCAGGGCCGCTTCGATCCGGCCCTTTTGGGTCATGCCGAGATTGCCGCCCTCGCCGATCACCTTGACCCGCAGTTCGCCCCCATTGATGCGGATCGCATTGTTGGCACGATCACCGCAGTCGGCGTGGCTCTCGCTGGCCGCCTTGACGTAGGTACCGATGCCGCCGTTCCAGAGCAGATCGGCCGGCGCGCCGAGGATCGCCGTCAGCACCTGATTCGGGCTCAGGTTGGCATCATTGCTGTCGATGCCGAGTACCGCGCGTGCCGCCGTGGACAGGGCAATGGTCTTGGCCGTGCGTGGATAGACCCCGCCACCGGCGCTGATCAGCCGCGGATCATAGTCGGCCCAGCTCGATCGCGGCAGGGCGAACAGCCGTTCGCGCTCGGCGAAACTGGTCGCAGCATCCGGATTCGGGTCGATGAAAATGTGGCGATGGTCGAAAGCGGCCAGCAGGCGAATGTGCCGACTGAGCAGCATGCCGTTGCCGAACACGTCGCCGGACATGTCGCCGACGCCGACCACGGTGAAATCCTCGCTCTGGCAATCGTGTCCCATCGCGCGGAAATGGCGTTTGACCGACTCCCAGGCGCCCTTGGCGGTGATCCCCATGATCTTGTGGTCGTAGCCCTGCGAACCGCCGGAGGCGAACGCATCGCCGAGCCAGAAAGCGTGCGCGGCCGAGACCTCGTTGGCGATGTCCGAGAAGGTCGCGGTGCCCTTGTCGGCGGCGACCACCAGATACGGATCGTCGCCATCGTGCAATACCACACCCTGCGGGTTGACCACCGAGCCATCGACCAGGTTGTCGGTGATATCGAGCAGGGCGTTGACGAACAGGCGGTAGCAGGCAATACCCTCGGCCAGCAGCGCGTCGCGGTCGGCAGTCAGCGGCGGTCGCTTGAGCACAAACCCGCCCTTGGCCCCGACCGGTACGATCACCGTGTTCTTGACCATTTGCGCCTTGACCAGACCGAGCACCTCGGTACGGAAATCCTCGCGCCGGTCCGACCAGCGCAGGCCGCCGCGGGCGACCGGCCCGAAGCGCAGGTGCACGCCCTCGACCCGCGGGCTGTAGACGAAGATCTCGCGATAGGGGCGCGGCTTGGGCAGCTCCGGCACCAGCAGCGAGTTGAATTTGAAGCACAGGTAGGGCGCCGGCTGGCCCTGGTGCAATTGCCAGTAATTGGTCCGCAGGGTGGCCTGAATCACCCCGACGAAGCCGCGCAGAATGCGATCCTCATCAAGGTTGGCGACCTGGTCCAGCAAGATTTCCAGTGCGTCATTACAGGCATCGATCTGGGCATCGCGATCCAGACCGCGGGCATAGGCGACCTCCTCCAATACGGTCGCGATAGCGGCGCGTTCACCCGGCGCCAGCACCGATTCCAACGCTTGCTGCAACCCGTTGCGGGCGATCTCCACCTTGCCCTGGTCGGGGCGATCGTGGGCCGGATCGAAGCGCGATTCGAACAACTCGGCGAGCAAGCGCGCGATCAGCGGATAGCGCACCAGGGTCTGTTCCATGTAACTCTGCGAGAACGCCACCCCGGTCTGCAGCAGGTACTTGCAATACGCCCGCAGCATGCTCACCTGGCGCCAGTCGAGGCCGGCGGCGAGGATCAACTGGTTGAATCCGTCGCTCTCGGCCTGCTGCCGCCAGATCTGCTCGAACGCGGCCTGGAAAGCTTCGCCAACCCGGTCGACATCGACCACATCGCAACCGCGCGCCTGCACCTCAAAATCCTGGATGTGGATGCGGCTGCTGCCGGCCACCGGCATCTCGAACGGATGCTCTGACAACACCCTGAGGCCCATGTTTTCCATCAATGGCAGGGCTTCGGACAATTCGATCGGCGCGGCGAAGCGGAACAGCTTGAAGCGCAGGGTGTCGCGTTCGCCACAACGCAATCGGTACAGCCGGATGCGGATATCGTCGGCGCCGCGCAACGAGGCGGCAATCTCGACGTCGGCGACCGCCACCGCGGTGCTGTATTCCTCGATATAACCGGCCGGCAGCGCGCGCCCGAAGTGGCTGGCCAGATGCAGGCCGTGCTGTTCGCCGTGCTTCTGGACCAGGCTTTCGCGCAGTTCGTCGTACCAGTTGCGCACGATCTGGGTGATGCGCGCCTCCAGTTCGGCGAAATCCGGGTTCGGTCGGGCGTCGGCGCGCGGCCGGATGACCAGATGCAGGCGCGCCAGGGTGTCTTCGCTGATGGCCACGTTGGAATCGACATGATCGGCCGCCAGCGCCTGCCCGAGCAACGTCTCGATGCGTTCGCGCACGTCCTGGTTGAAGCGGTCGCGCGGCAGGTACACCAGGCAGGAAAAGAACCGACCGTAAACGTCGTGGCGGGCAAACAGTCGGGTGCGTTGGCGCTGCTGCAGAGCCAGCACACCCATGCCAATCTCGAACAGTTCTTCGGCCGGCGCCTGCAGCAGTTCATCACGCGGCAGGGTTTCCAGGATGTACCGCAGTGCCTTGCCACTGTGCCCGCTCGGCTTGATGCCGGTGCTCTGGATCAATTGCTCGTACTTGCGCCGCAGCATTGGCACCGACCACGGCCGTGCGGTGTACGCCGAGCTGGTGAACAAACCAAGAAAACGCGATTCGCCGATCGAACGACCGCTTTCATCGAAACGCAGTATGCCGATGTAATCAAGATAGCCATTGCGGTGCACGGTCGAACGCGAATTGGTCTTGGTGATGATCAGCACGCGGTCGGCATCGACGCGGGCGCGAATGCGGGTGCGCTCGCCAAGCGAATCGAGCGGTCGGGCGCTGGCCGGCGCATTGCGCATCAGGCCGAGCCCGGAATCGGCCACCGAGCGCAGGATATCCTGACCGTTTTCCCTGCTGGTTACGTATTCGCGGCAACCGAGCAGGGTGAAGTGATCGTCGGCGACCCAGCGCAGGAACAGCTCGATTTCTTCCTGGCCGGCGGCGTCCAGCGGCAGTCTGCGCTGGTCGATGTGCCCGGCGATGTCGAGCACCCGCGCGCGCATTGCTGCCCAGTCGCCGACCGCCGCGCGAACATCGTGGAGTGCGGCCAGCACCGCCGTCTGCAGGCGCGCCAGCTCCTCCGGTTCGGCGCGGCGCTCGACTTCGAAATGCATGATCGATTCGAGCTTGCCGCGCGCGGCGGGATCGGCCTCCTCGGACATGGCCAGCAGATTTCCGCCGCCATCGCGGTCGATCATCAGCACCGGATGCACGATCGCGTGCACCAGATTGCCGCAGCGCGCGATCGCCATGCCGACCGAATCGACCAGGAACGGCATGTCATCGGTGACCACCTCGATCAGGGTTGGCGCTACTTCCGACCCGACTTCGTCGCTGCCCAGATTGAACACCCGCACTGCTGCGGCATCGCCGTTTCGGCACTGCACAAACTCGAACAGCGAAAGCAGCAGCCGGACCCAGGCCGCAGACGAGCGCGAAGCCAGTTCATCGGCCGCCACCCGGCGCAGAAACTGACGCGCCAACGGCTCGGCCTGCCGATAGTGATTGGGCGACAAATGCCCACGCAATTCGGCCAGAAGAACGGCGATGGTGGCTTGGGTGGCGGGGTTGTCGATGCTCATTGACTGGGTCCGTTGGGGCGCAATGCGGGAGAGTGCCGGCATGGTTCCGGCCGCGCCGGTGGTGCGAAACCGTCCCGGTTTCAGCCACCAACGCGCACGGCCGAACAATGTTCGGGGCAGCCGCGCGAGCATAGCGGCGGGGCGGTTTGCGGGCTAGTTTTGCGCCCGGTCTGGCCCGAAAACGGCCAGAATCGGCGGCTACGTGAAGCCCCGCGGGGGCCGCAAACCATCTGTGAAGCGGCGCACACTATTCCCCGAAACCCGGGGTACAATCGCTCGTATGCGAACCCCCGGGCCGGCCCCAATGCAAGAGCGCGTCACGCAATCCGAAGTGATCCCGCTGCGCCCGGCTCTGGTGCATCGCTCTGGTGGTGCCGCAGCGACCGCCCGCGCACTCGATACCGAATACGTAAAAACACTGAACGCATCTCTGGATGCTGCCCTGCAGGCGACCGATGATTACCTGTTCAATCTGGCCGACAAGGCCGGATCGAGTTCGCAGCAAAATTCGCATTTCGATTCGATGCGCATGCTGCGACTGCATCGCCAGAGTATCAACCAGCTGTTTTCCACCCGCATCCAGACCGGGCTCGAACAACTGTTCGTTGGCCGCCTGCCATCGACGCCGGGAGCCATTTCTGGCGCCCGGGTTGAAGACCGGCTGGAACTGTCCCTGGTCGAGCACGACGCGCTGGAAGAAGACCTGGCGGTCAGTTCGCTGGTCGACCGCTGCCAGCAGGCGTTCAGCCGCCATCTGCACGCACTCACCCGGCGCATCGCCCAGGCGCTCGGCCTGGAAACGATCAACGACGACAACAACCCTGCCGCACCACGGCAACTGGCCAATTCCGCCAGCCATGCGTTGACCCCGGCCGAACTGCCGGTCGACGTACGGTTGATTTTCTTCAAGCACCTGGAGCGGCAATGGCTGGGTGCGCTGGGGCCGCTGTACGATCGTGCCAATCGTCTGTTGGCCGAATCCGGTGTGCTGCCGGAATTACGCTACCAGGTCGGCCGCGGCGGTGCCTCGGCGCCGCT
>JBGSKT010000323.1:0-10849 GCA_041741075.1 Lysobacterales bacterium | reverse complement strand
GGCTGTTTCAATCCGCGCCCGCTTCGATTGAAGCGGGCGACCCCCTCCACCGGGCACAAGGTCGCCACCCGCCCATGTTTCAATCCGCGCCCGCTTCGATTGAAGCGGGCGACCCTTGCCATTGGACGCATTCCGCCGATGGGCAGCGTTTCAATCCGCGCCCGCTTCGATTGAAGCGGGCGACCGTCGGACCGGATTTCCCCTTCCGCACGCCCTCTGTTTCAATCCGCGCCCGCTTCGATTGAAGCGGGCGACCTCCGGTTCGCCAAGTGCTTGTTTTGCAAGCCACAGCTTGACGGCTTGCGCGGACCTGGCTACGGATCGCCAGCATGCCGGAGTCGCGCCGCTGGGGCAAGGGCGGCGGCGGCGTCGTTGCGCGCTTGGCGCTTCGCGCGAACCAGGCTGGGGTTTGGGTTTCGCTTGGGGTTCGCGCGTTGTGGCGCGGTGATTCAGAGGACCAGGGGGCCATCGAAGTCCAGCGCCTTGAATTTCCCGATTTCCTTGACATGCAGCGCGAACGGCTCGGTGAGTCGGTAGAAGCGCAGACAATCCTGCTGTTCGTCGATGATACCGCGCAGGTCGCGCTCCAGGGCCTCGAACTGCGTCTGGTCGACCTTGCATTCGAATACGGATTTCTGCACGCGCTGGCCAATCCGCTCGCAGGCTTTCGCGGCACGACGGAGCCGACGCCGCCCTTCGCGGGTTTCAGTGGAAACGTCGTAACACACGATGACCAGCATGATCAGCGCGCCTGGAACGGGAGGTAGCCTTCGGTATCGCTGCGCAGGGTCCGTGCCAGCAGGCGTGCCTGAATCTGCGGCAGCAGGCCCAGCGGCACGTCGGTCTCCAGCAGCGGGTGTTGTAGCGTTTCTTGCTTGCGCTCCTGCCATGCCACGGCCACGGTTCGGCGCGCCTCGCCTTCCAGCAACACCCCACCGCCCTCGGTGGCGCGGAAGTCGTCCGGTTTGAGTTGGCCGCGATTGATGAGCGTGAGTGCGAGGCGATCGGCGAGGATGGCGCGGAACTCTTCGGCCAGGTCCAACGCCAGCGCGGGGCGGCCGGGCCGTAGGACGTGCAGGAAGCCCACTTGTGGATCGAGGCCGACGGTTTCGAGCGCGGCACGGCAGTCGTGGGTGAGCAGGGTGTACAGGAACGACAGCAGTGCGTTGACGGCGTCGCGCGGTGGGCGTCGGTTGCGACCGTCGAGGGCGAAGTGCGGGCGCTGGTCGGCGCGAATCATCGCGGTGAAGGCGCCGAAATAGCCGCGCGCGGCTTCGCCTTCGACACCACGCAGCACGTCGGCATCGGCAGCAACGTTGGCGGCGCGCAGGGAGGCGTCGAACTTGCGCACGGCGGCTTCGAGCAGATCGCGGTCATCGTCGTTCTTGGCTTCGCGCGCGCCGCGTTGCAACACGGTGCGGCTGTTCTTGAGCTTGCCCAGCACCATCGCACGCGCCAGCACCAGCGATGGGTCGGCATCGGCCGCAACCGCGTACTGCGCCTTGCGCAGCAATACGTTGCCGCTCACCGGGCCTTCGATGCGAGCGCGAAAGCGGCCGTTGCGATCGAGCAGGGTGAGGCCGATGCCGGATTCGGCGCAGCGGCCGATCAGGGCGGGCGAGATCAGGGTATCGCCGAAGCTGACGATGCCGCCGAGGTGATGCAGCGGCACGCGCAGGCGGGTTTCGCGCTCCACTTCGATGCGCACGGTGTCGTTGTCCAGATGCAGGTAGGCACCGGAGACGGTGACGTACAGGGTATTGAGCAACTGATAAGCACTCATGCCAGTGTTATTCCATGTCGCGCAATCGGGTGAGCAGTTGATGATAACGGTCGGTTTCAGCTACCACCTTGGGTTGACACAACGTAGCGAGCGAACAATTGCGGCAACGCGCGTCGTTGACTGGCGGTGGTAGACGCGATGCGGCCAGCAGTTGGCGCACGGCGGTCGTTGCGGTTTCCACGTCGGCGCGCAGGCGCGCATCGACCGCCACTTCGCGACGGCGGCGCGAGCTGAAGTGGAAGATGGCGCCATGGCATGCCGGCTTGCCGGTCATTTCCTCCAGACACAGCGCCTGTGCGGCGAGTTGCAGATCATCGTGCTGCTTCTGCCGGCGCGGGCCGTGCTTGTACTCCACCGGATAGGCATTGCCGCCGGCATCGAACTCCACCAGATCGGCCTTGCCGGTGAGACCGAGCCGATCATTCCACAGCGGCATGGCGCGCTCGATGCGCACGGTGCCCTTGCGCTCAGCGCCGGGCTCATCGACCAGCGCATGTACCGCATTGCCGCGTGCAGTGTAGACGTTGTCGGCAAACACCTGCTCGACGTGGATCAGTGCGCACTGGCGCGGGCAGTAGCTCCAGTGCTGAAGCGCGGAGATGGGCACCGGAAGCGTGGCGTCATCATCGGGCATGGTCAATCGCCGAATAGCACAGCCAGCAGTTGTTCGCGTGACATGCCCTGATGCTGCGCAACTTCGGCGAGTATGCCCGCCAGTGTGCCGACGCGCAGTGGCGCATGGTTGGGCACAGTGATGACATGCCGTGGCGGGCCATCGTGCTGTAACCGAATATGACTGCCTGTTTGTCGCACCGGAACATAGCCTCGACGCGCCAACGCCTTGATCAGTGTTGGCGCGTCGAGATTGCGCGGCAGTCTCATGCCGCGATCACTTCATCGCGGACAAAATGCAGCCGGATCAACTTGGGGCGCTCGTGTTCGTCGAAGTGGCAATGCACGGCGTCACGCACCTGCGCCGGCATCGCGTCAAGATCGTCGGCCTCGGTGAAGATGGCGTGGTTCAAGGCACGGGCAAGATAGCCGCCCTCGGGTGCCTCCTCGACCACGAATACGATTTCAGTACTCATGCCAAGCTCCTCGATGAAAACAAGACGGGTGCATTTGGGCGATGCGGCAAGTGTAACTCCGGATCGCCGCCCGGGGTCGGGCAGCGGTAACGGTAGCGGATCAGAATCCGCCGATTTCCTCCGGAACGAGCTTTTCAAGTGGCTTCAGCGTGTAACTGCCATCGGCGGCAACATCAAGGGTCTGATGCACCTTGGCCGATGAGTATTGCCCGGCCTTGCAGTTGTGTTGCCACCAGATCACTTTCAGCACTTCCATGCTGCCAGCGGGGCGCGCGGCGGCTTCGTCGTTCTCGAAAAGTCGGGGCAGCACAGCCTTGATCGCTGCGGCGTCGGCATCGCTGAAGCCGGTCCTTTCCGAGAGTTGCGGGTTCATGCTGCCCTTGAAGACATACACGCCCTGGTCAACACGATGCTTCATGCCCATGGTGTCCGAACTGCGTTTGGCACCATCGCCTTCGCCGCTTACGCTTTTGGTGATTTGCAGGCTGGTGATGTCGATGGGCTCGACGCTGAAAGCGGATTGCACGGTGACCGGCCCACGTATGCCGATGGATACGCCGGTATCGCCCTCGGCATCCGATCCGTCTTCATTTTTCTTGCCTGCTTTCTTGTTGCTCTTGAGCGCGAACAATTGGCCGAACGCGCGGACATCCAGCCATTTTTTGCAGGCCAGTTCTGCGGTTTTATCCGACCCCAGCTCTTTGCCAAGCCCAGCTTCGGCCCGTGCCCGCAGACTTTTGGCGTCATCCGCCTTGCGGTCGTCCGACTGCACGAAAATCATGTTGCCGTCATCGCTGCGGCCGGCGTCGATCCAGCGTTCCAGCAGGCGGTCGCGAATTTTGCGCTTGATCGACACATCGCTCATCTCGCCGTAGTTCGAGTAGTCGGTACGCGGGCGGTTGCCGTTGAGCGGGTCGCCGTTCGGGTTTGCATTGGTGACGCGAAAGATCACGGCGAAGTCGATTTTGTTTTGCAAGGTGCTCATGGGGTTGTCCTCGTGAGTTATTCGGCAGGGGTGGGTTCGTCAACCGTTGCCTCGGCTTCGGTTTTTGGCGGGTTCAGCGCCTGACGCTGACAGTGGTAGCCGAGCAGGAATTCGCCGGAAAGCTTGCTGTCGTCAAGAAAGTCGTCGTCCATGAAGCTGGAGATGATTTGATCCAGCAACTTGTCCATCTCGAACATGAATCCAGCGCGCTTTGCTCGCAGCCGCGAGATGTAGGGTGTCAGGGCAGGCTCAACAATTCGCCAGGTGCTCGCAGGCCGGTCGGCGAATCGCTGCATCAACTTGGAGGAAGTGGTGTCGCGCTTTTCGCCGGCCACGTACAAGGCGCGGCTTTCAATGTGCTCGGCGACCGCCAACAGGCGCCCATATAAGTAGTCCCGGCTGCGCCGGTCGGTTTCCAGTGACATTTTGTACTCCTCGTTTTTGAAAGCGCCCCGATACAGACCGCAGGCGATACCCAGAAATTTTTCCCACTCCCAGCGCTCCAGCCCGGCCCGATTGCAGGCGCGGCGGATGGTCGATTCAAGGAGGTCACGCGGCAGCGCTTGCCCATCGATGATGCACGGCAGCAAGCGCTCAACCGTGGCTTTCTTGAGCTTGTCGTCGAGGCGGCGCCCATACGCAGCCTCGGCAATGTCGTGCGGTGCGGGTGCGCCGACGAAGTGCTTGTCTTTGCCAAAGTTCTGATGCCAGGCGAAGTCGATGTGCCAGCGTTCGATCTGCGCAAGGAACTCCGAACCAGTCAGCTCGCGGTAAAAGGTGATCGCCATCCGTCCGGGTGTAGCGGAATCCAGCCCCATCACGACAATGTCGTCGGTCGAGCCGAGTCGCGCGCGATAGCCTTTCATCGCCAGATTCAGGCGTTTGGCGAAGGCTTGCCCCGCGTCGCTATCGGCGATGACGGCGGGCGGTTCGGTTGCGTCGCCGCCTGCGAGTAGTAGGGTGAGCGAACTACCGAACGGGTCGGGAATGGGCGCGCCGCCAACAGCCCACGAAACAATGGCCTGATCGCCGTTGCGGTAGGCCTGACGCTGAATCAACCAGCGCAGTGCGTTGTGGGCTTTTTGCGTGACTTCATAGCCAACGCCGCAAGCTTGCTGGCCAGTGTCGTCCGTAAACCTGCCACGGAAAGTGAAGCCCGAACCGTCATTGGCACTGATGAGTTTTGCGCCGTCGCCTGCGTGGCGAATGCGCTTGGGATGGCTCAAAGCCAAGTTGACCCCAACCTCTCCCGTCACCATGCATACGCCCGGCGTTGCCTTGGTGCTGGCATCGTATTTCGCCCAGGCTGTGTGCAGGCTCCCGTCTTCCCAGACTGCCGTGCATGGGTTGTCGGGTTCGTGGACTCGCCAACGGATGAAAATATTCCCTTGGTCACGTAGCTTGGTTTTAACGTCGGGCGTAAGAACCTTGAACACCTCGGGCACTGGGGTATCGCCGCTCCAGTTGTTCAGAAGTTTTCCGTCGACTCCAACATGCAGGACACTTTCGGCAACCAAATCTGCGATGACTCGGCTTTTTCGTACATAGGCAAGAATTGCCTCTGCTTTGGGGTGTCTATAGGCGGACGTACACCAGGCCGCCAACTGCGTTTCGTAGTCTTTGAAGAACGACGGTTTGCTGCCCCCCATATCCGTGTAATCCCCTGCGCAATACTGAACCTTGTCGCACAGGGGATGCGGCGGCGGCGCTTTACCTGTCCGGCCAGCCGATTTCTCGGTCGCGGGGATGACGGTTTCTTCTTTGCCCACAGTCCGTGCAGATTTGAAGTTGCCCAGTGAATCCAGCGTGACTTCCACATGCGCTTGCTGAAAGGTGTGGCTCACGGGGAGCAGGCGCTCCGCACCCTCCGGTTCGTGCCCCTTGCATTGCTCGTAAGTCTCGTAGAGCTTCTGTATCCAGCTCATCTCACACCCCCAACTCGGTGGCTTCGGCTTCGACGCTGAGCAACCTGCCCTTGCCGAACTGCTTCGCGGTCATGGGGCGTATGGGCTTGCGGATGTCACAGGCTTCCGGCTTCGGGAAGCGCACTCGGCCGAATTCCATGACGGGCCGCCAGAAGCGCGCGGTGAGGATGGATTCGCCGGTTTCGTCGGGGTAGTCGAAGCCGTGGAAAGTCAGGCCGTAGTCCATGCGGTCGAGGCTGTCGTAGTGCCCTTCCCCCGAACCGAACTCGCAGGGCTCGACGTAGCCCTGGCAATCGCGCGTGCCGAGAAAAATGTCCTGCCGACCGCCGAGTTCCAGCATGCGCCGGGCGATGGCGAAGTGTTTGCCGTCGATACGGTCATCCGCCAGCCCGGGCTGGTGTTGGTTCCACTCGAAATGCGCGCGAACCTGATATTCGACATCCGCGAGAAAGGTGTAGATGGCCAGCGTATTGCCGCCGCCATAGTCAAGCGGCTTCGTGCCCTTGGTTTGGGTGCGGATCGGCTTCATCACCCGTACCTCATCAATGACCCAGATGAAGGTCGGCTTCCAGTAGATCGACTTGGCGATGCCCTTGAGGGCTTCGTAGGTTGGCAAGTGGTACGAGCACTTCTCGCCGCCGACACGGGTGAGCGGATCGGTGAAGAGCGCATGGCGCGCGCTGACCTTGAATTCGATGTTGTTGCGGCTAGACATTGAGAACCTCCATCAAACCTTCGGGCCTTTCGGAAAGACCGAATTCCTCGCTGTAGTAACGGGGATCGACCAGATACAGGATGCCGGTGCCGTCTCGTATTTCGCGCACGACATTGACCCTACTCAGGGCTTCGAGTTGAGGCGGCAGAACGTTGACGCTGTACTGCTGGGCGCGGCGCAATAGCTCGAATTCCTTGTCGGGCAGGTAAGCCGCGCACAAGTCGGCGATCAGCGCTTTGCCGGCTTCGCCGTGCGGCACGATCACCCCGCGCGTCGGGGCGTCTATGGCTTTGAAGGCCCGTGCGGCAGCCATAAAAGATTGGCGCAGATAACGCGCCGGCGGCTGGCTGTTGTGAGTGTGTGTGTAGTCGCTGACGGCGTGCAGGTTGTCCGACAGCAGATTGAGCAAGGTATCGTCGCGACCGATCTTTTCACTGGGCACGGAGTAGCTCATTTCATTGGCGCGCTGGAAGAAGTAGTTGGTGTAATACCATGCCATCGCTTCCGGGCCAATACAGTTCGAGCCGTACTTTTCCGGGTCGGCTTCGTAGTCGTCGAGCACGCGGTTGGCTTTCTCCCGCCCGATCAATATGTCCGGCAATCTGCTCAGACTCTCGTCTTCGTCTCGCGGATTGACGATGTACACCTTGCCGCAGTCTTGCCGACCGTTGCGATTGCACCGCCCAGCGGCCTGCGCGATGGAATCGAGCCCAGCGGCGTAGCGGATCACGGAAGCAAAATCGACATCGACCCCGGCCTCGATCAACTGCGTGCTGAAGCACAGGGTCGGTAACGGCGGGTATGCCTCCAGACGACTACGGATGGCGTCGAGCTTGGCCTTGCGGTGCGCAGGGCACATCGCGGTGCTGAGGTGGAAGACGGCGGTGTCCGGGTGACTGCGGCACAAGCGGTAGAGCGCCTGCGCGGCTTTTTTCGTGTTCACGATCACGAGGCAACTGCCGACGGCTTCGATTTGCTGTTGCGCCAGCGCCGCTATGTCTTCCTGCGACCAGCCGCCTGGCTTGCGAAGGTTCAGCACATCGACACGTTTCAGATCGTCGAAAAGCTGTCTCACGTCGCGGATGAGCTCGTTGCCGGGCGGTATGCGGATCGCGCCTTTGGCCGCATCAACCCGATCCAACAGCGGCTGGGTGGCGGTGCAAAGCACGACCGTGCTGCGACAGTGGTCGGCAAGGAAATTCATGGCGTTGTTGAAGAGATGCACGCAACGCACAGGCAGGCTTTGGATTTCGTCGAAAACCAGCACGGCATTGGCAAGCTGGTGCATCCGCCGTGCGCCGCGCGTGCCTGCGCCGAACAGCGTCTCCAGCAACTGAACCATCGTGGTGTAGACAACTGGTGCGTCCCAGTTTTCGGAGAGGATTTTGGAGCGCCAGGTCTGATCTTCGGGCGTGAGGTTGGAGTGATGTTCCAGTACCACGCTCCCCGCTTCGACACCTTCCGGTTCGAGAATCTTGCGGACGACATCGGCGTTCTGGTCGATGATGGATGTGAACGGAATGACGTAAATGACGCGGTCGAGGCGGTGTTTGTGCGCGTGGTGGAGCGCAAAGCGCAGGCTCGCCAGCGTCTTGCCGCCGCCGGTCGGCACGGTCAGCGTGTAGATGCCGGTGTTGCGCGTGGCGGCCTCGAGGCAATGACGTGAAATGTCCCGACGCAGCGCGTCGATGGGCTGGGTCGGCGTAAAATTGGCCAGATGCGATTCGAGCCGAGCGATCAGCGTTTCCCACGTCGTGTAATTTCCGCGCAGGCGTCGCCGGGCACGGCCGGGGTGCTCGAAATCGGCGGTGTCGATGCGGTCAGCGTCGATCAGACAACTGAACAGTGCGCGCACGAGCAGGCCGATCTGTTGCTGTATGACGGGGCTATTTTTCTTGGCCTCTGGCGTATCACCGGGCGCTTTGTCGAAAAGTTGTTTGATCCAAAGCTGGAATGCTGATGCGACCTGTGGTTGCGCGATGAGGCGGCGCGCCTCGGTCAACAGTGCTGGATCGGCTTTGGCAAGCACTTCTTGCAGATTCGTCTTCGAATCCGGCTTGCCCATGCGTTTTGTGAAACCGTCTTCCGCGGGCTTTCCGGGCGTCGATGTCAGACAGTCGATCAGGCCGGAATGATGGGAGGCGACGCATAACGCGAGAACTTGCCCGGCAATTTGCGCCAAGATGTCCTTATCTGCCAGGTTTTGCCAGATGAACTGCGCGCCACTGGTCGAATGGTCGATCTTGCCTTTCAGACCCTTCGCATCGACAAATTCTTCGTCGGTATCCTGATCCAACAAGTTGGCAGCGGACTTGATGTAGGCTTGGAACGCCGCGCTGTATTTGCCCAGATCATGCAAAAGCCCAATCAATTCGCCGTGCGTGGCGAGTCCAAATTTTGCGGCGAATTCTGCAGCGAGGAGGGCGACGCCGCGCAAGTGCGACTCAAGCGACTGGCGGCATGCACTGTCAGGTCGGACATGCGCGATGTACTGTGCGTCGTTGTCGACCCGCATTGTTCGCAGAATCTCAACTTCGTCAGGAATTTCAAGGCTCATGCAAACAATTCTCCCATTCCTATCCACCGCTCATGCGGCCAGCACGCTCACGTGTCCCGCTTTGCCATAGTCCAGAATCTTCTGGTCGCGGGTGACCAGGGTGTAGCCGCCGATGCGCGCCGTCGCGACCAGCAGGCGCTCGGCCGGGGCGGCGTGGAACTCACCAGGTAGTTCGGCGCATTCGACGGCGACGGCTGGGGAGATGACCAGCGGCTCGTGGATTGCGGCGACTGCATCGATGAGTTTCAAACATTTGGCGCTGAATTCCGCGGCGTTGATGCGCATGCGAGATCCTCGTGACCATGGGAAGTGGTCAGGTTATGCCTTCGGGGGTTTAGCGGCAACACGTACCCGCGAATTCTGCCCGGCCGCTGTCTCAGAAAGTGAGACCGACCGCGATCGGCCCGAATTCAGGGCCGCAAGTCCATCAGCCGGAACCAGGTCATCGCCAGCACCAGGGCCGGGGTGCGCAGCCAGGGGCCGCCGGGGAACGGGTGGTGCGGGATGCGGGCGTATACGTCCAGGCGTTCGGACTGGCCGTGGATGGCTTCGGCGATGACCCGGCCGGCGAGGCCGGTGGCGGCGA
The DNA here is from genome assembly GCA_041741075.1 of Lysobacterales bacterium. Taxonomy (GTDB): domain Bacteria; phylum Pseudomonadota; class Gammaproteobacteria; order Xanthomonadales; family Ahniellaceae; genus 0-14-3-00-62-12. Next base: position 1,210 of record JBGSKT010000323.1, on the reverse strand, counting down.
TGCCGTGGCCGGAGAAGCCCTGGGCGAAAAACAGGTTCGGGCACAGGCGGCCCCAGTGCGGGGCGCGGTTCATGCTGATGTCGACGTAGCCGCCCCAGGCCGAATCGATGCACACGTCCTTGAGTTCGGGAAACACCGCCAGCATGCGGCTCTTCATGCGCGCTTTCAGTCCCGGCGGCGGCAATCGCGAATAGCTGACGCGGCCGCCGAACAGTAGGCGGTGGTCGCTGCTGAGACGGAAATAATCGAGCACGAAGTTGATGTCGGCGACCGCCATGTCGTTGCCGATCAGTTTCCGGGCGAGTTCGGGCCCCAGCGGTTCGGTGGCGCCGATGTAGGTTCCCACCGGCATGATCTTCGCTTCGAGTTCCGGGGCGATACCGGAAAGCCAGGCATTGCCCGCGATCACGCCGCAGCCGGCCCGGACCTTACCGTTGGCGGTATGAAACAGCACCGGGTCGGTGCGTTCGATGCGGGCGACCGCGCTGTCTTCGAAAATCCGCACGCCGAGCGACTGCGCAGCGCGGGCCAGGCCCAGGGTGTAATTGAGCGGATGCAGGTGGCCGCTGCGCGGATCAAACAGCAGGGCGCGGTAACGTTCGGTGGCCAGATGCTGGCGCAATTCCCGCGCGTCCCAGAGTGTGGTGCCCGCATAACCGAGCGCCTCCAGCTCGGCCTGAAAATGCCGCAATTCTTCGACCTGGCGTGGCCGGATTGCAGCGTGCGCGTGGCCGCGCCGCAGGTCGCAGTCGATAGCGTATTGGGCGACGCGTTGGTCGATCAGTTCGATGCCCTCGACCGACCACTGGAACAGGCGACGGGCGGCATCGGCGCCGAGCAGTCGCGCCAGCTTGGCCTGTTCGCAGCCATAGCCGAAGATGATTTGCCCACCGCTGCGGCCGGAGGCACCCCAGCCGACCCGCTGCGCTTCCAGCACCACCACCGAATAACCACGCTCGGCCAGTTCGATCGCGGTCGACAGGCCGGTGATGCCAGCGCCGAGGATCACCACGTCGGCGCGGACCTCGCCCGCCAGCGACGGCAGCGCCGGAAAAGCGTTGGCAGTTTGGGCGTACCAGGAGTCGGGGAGGGAGGGCATGGGGGGTTAAGAGCGGTTTTAGGTTTTAGGTGTGCGGGGATCGAATGTTGTTTTGTGGGAGCGACGGGCACGTCGCCACGGGTGCGTCGATAGCCAAATCGCGACGTGCCC